>CAYOHG010000309.1:0-4767 GCA_964403685.1 uncultured Planctomycetales bacterium | reverse complement strand
AGCTCCTGGCGTCGGCATCCAGCGGGCCGATCTGCTCGGCCTGGGTCAGGTCGTTGGGCCGCGCCAGCACGTGCACTCCGGTGGGGTGCTTGACCATGGCGCGCTCGATCATCTGATAATCCAGGTGTTCGGGCGACTCGCACAGGTCGGCGATCGTGTGTGTCGGCTGGGCGTCGAGCTGCATCGCCACTTGCCCGAACCGCAGGTCCATGTCCACAACCGCGACGCGCGGCCGCGCACCGGCCACCGGCGCGGTGGGCCAGCTTTCCACCTGGGCCAGCTCGGCGGCCAGGTTGGTCGACAACTGGGTAGCACCGGTGCCGCCACCGGTCCCGACCACCGACAGCAGCCGGCCCAGGCGGCGATCTCCCTGGAACGCTTCGCCGCCTACGCGATGAAGGACCTCACCCAATTGCTCCGGCGGAAACGGCTTCCACAGAAACTCGCGCATGCCGGCCCGCATGGCCCGCATGACGAGCTCGGCGTCGCGGTCCTCGGTCATCGCTACGGCGACAAAGCGGCCCTTGTGCGCCTCGATCAGCGGAGCGACGACGTCCATCATCCCAGCGGGGTTTGGATCGAGGTGCACCAGCAGGATTTCCGCCGGGAACTGCACCAGCGCCTGGGCGAGCATCGCCGGCTCGTCCAGTTCGGCGACGATCTTGACTCCGTCGATCGCCAGCAGCGCGGCGCGCAGATCAGGCGCCACGTCCTCGTCGGTGTTCACCACGATGACGCGAACAGTTCGACTCATCGTGTCGCTTTCCTGTCGTTCCTATAACGGAGGCTCCGGCCAGCGACGATTCTGGATCCGTCGCCAGCCGGCAAGTCCCACCTGTTCATCGTCGGCTGCGGCCCCTGTCTTGTCGTTCCGCGGCCGAACCGCCGCCAATCACGACTTCAACCCGCACGCGGGTCCGATCATTCGATCAGCGCGACCGGACGCTTGCCGCCCAGCGTGCGGAAGATCGCCTCCAGCTCCTGCGTGTACTCTTCCGGCGAACCGGACGCATAGAACTCCTGGCCGTGACCG
This sequence comes from uncultured Planctomycetales bacterium, assembly GCA_964403685.1. GTDB lineage: Bacteria > Planctomycetota > Phycisphaerae > UBA1845 > Fen-1342 > CAYOHG01. The sequence continues at coordinate 3,734 of CAYOHG010000309.1, read as the reverse complement.
ATTGCGGCGACTTCCTGAAGCAGGTCGCGGTCGACTTCGTAGCCGACGCTCACGGTATAGATCACAAACCCGGCGTCGGCCGCTTCCTGCGCCCGGTCGATGGCGTACTGTCGTGCTTCGGGCGAGTAGTCGCCCAGCCAGTTGCCGTCTTCGTCGGTGTTGGCCACGCCGTCGGACATCAGCACGATGATCTTGGTGGCCGCATCCCGGACGCGCGTGCTTTGCAGCTCGGCGATGCCCTTGATGAGGCCGCCGGCGATGTTGGTGGTGCGGTCATAGTGCCCGGCCTGCCGCGCATAGAGGCGATCCGAAACGGAATAGAGATCGTCCGTCAGGTCCACCTCGTGGCGGCCGGTGGTCGCGAAGACCTCCAAAGAAACATGGTCCGGGCTTTGCAGAGCAGCAATGACGTCCATCATGGTCATAACGGCGTCCTTGACGGCCCGCACGGGCTGCTCAGGCGTGGCCCACAGGTTGTTGTTCTTCGAGTACTCCGGGTAATTGGCCAGCAGGTAGTCCGTGAAGGTCTTGGGGCCATATCGGTACCGAAAACCGGTCTGATAGCTGTTGTATACGGTGTTGTTCGAGACCCAGTTGGCGTAGTCGCGCCAGGTCCAGCCGCCGACGCGCCAGCTCGGATAGGCCACCCACGCGGTCGTTTCCGAGTCGGCGATGTAGGTGTCGCCGTTGCCGCCGGAGCTGTACTTGCCGCCCGCCCGGCCGCTCATCCACTCGCACAGTCCCAGCAGAACACATACACGGTTCTTGTGGTGACTGCTGGTGTTGTCGTTGCTGCCGCTGAGCAGCAGGTTACGCTCATCCAGGCTGTAGCCACGGGCGATCAGGCTGTTGATGATCGTGGCGTCCACGCAGGAGGCCTTCTTCTTGATGTAGAACAGGCCGGGGTCCGCCGAGGCGGCGTACGAGGTCGGATCCAGGGCGTTGCCCCAGGAGGTCATCAGGCCGAAGCCGGGTCCGCTGTCGCTGGCGTACTCGCTGTCCGCCTCCGACGACGGAACGTATGGACGCGACGGCTCGGGCCCGTCCAGGGCGCACCACACGTCGCGCGTGTTGGCGTAGCCGCCATCGGTGCGGTTCCAGTCGCGTAGCTGGCTGTCGTAGTCCATCGATCCGGAAAGGTCGATGACAACGGCGATGTCGCGCGGTACCAGCACGGCCGCCGCCCGCGCCGTCATCGACGCGGACTCGTGCCCGAGGAATCGCGCGAACATCAAGTCGATCGGGCCGCTGGCCGAGCCGGACGTGCGGCGCAGCGTGACCCGCACCGAGTCAAACGCGTCTCCACCGGGTTGAAACTCAAAGCGCCCGCTCGAATCGTTGTAGATGGCCCGGCCGAATTCCAGGTCGCTGGCGGAGTCGACGCCAACCGTCGCTTCCAGAACCTGGTTGAGCCGCGCCACCTGATCGGCGGTGTCAAACACGTCGCTGCTCGGGTCGGCAGCCGTGCTGGTCCCCAGCTCGGCGGCCGCGGCCAGAGCGGCGGCATCGACGGCCCGCTGCAATTCCGCCTTGGCGGAATACAGCGCGCCCACGTCGACCGCCAGCGACGCCATCCCCAGGACGACGGTCAGTGAGATCGCCACGTAGACGGCGGCAATACCTCTGCGAAGCTCGGCTCGAGAGTTCGGACGACGATTGCGCACCTGCTTCCCCCCTCTCCCCATGGGACCAAAGCGGCGTGACATCCGCCGTCTTGGCCGCGAGTGTCGGCATCGCGACGGTGCGCCGCGTTCACAGTCCACAGCGCGGTCGCACCGCTCAGGAGCCTTCGTCGCCGCCGGACGGTCCAACCGGGCCGCGCAGCTTCAGCGACGAGTCTCCGTACAGCTCCGCGGGCTGTGCCGGCCAGACCTGGTTGACGCGCGGTTGCAGCACCGGCAGTTCCGTCGCGCTCTGACCATCGAGCTGGCCCAGCATGAATAGTTCGAAATCATTTGGCGCCACGTAGTTTGCGCCGGGAACGGCCGTCACCTGGTCCGAAGAAATGCCCTCTGAAAGGTCAGGGGTGACCAGCACGACCAGCTCCGTCTCGTCCTGCTGATAATCGACGGAGGTGAAAAGCGAACCCAGCACCGACACATCGCCCAGGCCAGGGACTTTGCGGCTGACGGCCCGCGTGCGTTCGCTCAGCAACCCACCGATCGCCAGCGTCTGGCCGGCCCCCAGTTCGACGGTCGTCTCCAGCCGCCGCGTCGAAAACGCCGGCACCGATACGCCGCTGAGCGTCACCGAGTTTGCGAAATCCGGCTCGCTGATCTCCGGCGTAACTTTCAGGCGGATGCGGCCCTCGCCCAGCACGACGGGCATGAAGTTCAGCCGCACGCCGAATTCCTTGAAGATCACGTTGATCCGCTCGTCCGTGATGATCGGGATGGGGATTTCGCCGCCGGCGAGGAAGGTGGCCTCCTGGCCGTTGATCGCCAGCAGATTGGGTTCCGCGAGAATGCGCAGCAGGCCGTTCTCGCGCAGGGCCTGCACGAAGACCTGCATCTGCACGCGCGGAAACCCGAAGCTGAGCGTCGAGCGGCCGGTCACGGGAATCCCATCCTCGCCGACCAGAAAGGGGATGTCCGCCGTCGCCAGTGCGCCCTCGGGCGCGCCGATGTTCGACGGGTTGATCCCGTCCAGGTTGTTGATGAAGAACATGTCGCGCACGTCGTCGCCGGCGATCCAGCCGTTGAAGCCCAGCTCGCGCGAGGCCGAGCGGTTCACCTCCGCGACCGTGCAGCGCAGCAGGACCTGCTGCCCGCCGCGGACCCGCAGGTGATTCATCACGTTAGGCGAGTAGACCTTGGCGATCTGTTCGACGCGCTCGGCGCTGGCGGCGTCGGCGACGTCGCCGGTCAGCACAACGGCATCCATCAGCGTGTGGGCGCGGACGTTGGCCCGCGGCACGGCGCTGCGGACGCTGGCCAGCAGCCGGTCCAGCTCGATGTCCACGGCCAGGTCGAAGACGCGCTGCTCGTTGCCGTCGACCCAGACGATCAACTGGGTCGTGCCGAAGCTCTTGCCGGTGATCAGCAGTTGCTGCGGGCTGATGGCCGTGACTTCGGCGAAGTCGGGCTTGGCCAGCCGTGCCTCGCGCACCGGCACGTTGAAGTCGACCAGAATCGACTTGTTGGCGGGCACCCGAATGAGCGTGCCGTCGGCTTGCACGTCGCGCACGGATACCTGCACGCGCGAAGCCGGCGCCGATTGCCCGGCGGCCGGCCCCGCCGCGACGACAGTCGGCGGCGACGATGCCGGTTGCGGCGGCTGCTGGGCCGTTGAGATGCTGGCGGCCAGTCCGGTCAGAATCGCGGCCACGGCGAAGTGTCGAATCCGTCCTGTACGCACCGTCCGGGGGGAAACGAGCGTTGTCATTCCGTGAGCTCCTTGGGCTCCGTGGTCGTTTCGTTGGGTTCGCTGGGGTCGTTCGGTGGATTCTCAAACGGGTTGATGTCGTCCGTCTGGTCAGGCGGAGTCGCCGGCGGGGGCGGCTCCGACGTGCGGGTCTTCGTGGGCGTGTTGCGGGCCTTGGATTCGCGCTTGGATTGCTCGAACAGGTTTGGCGCGTCGGGGTCCAGCTCGACCGCCTGCGTGGAGTTGAACTGGTTCCAGCCCAGCGTGCGGCGATCCTCGCCGTTGTACACCACCATCACCCACGCGTATTTCGGTTCGGGCTCGGGCTCGGGTTCCGGCTCGGCCACCGGCGGGTCCGCCGTGGCCCGCGG
>CAYOHG010000308.1:0-4768 GCA_964403685.1 uncultured Planctomycetales bacterium | reverse complement strand
GGCCAGCACGCCGCGCAGCGCATTGTCCGCAAGGTCCGACATGGACCATTGCCAGAAATCCAGCAGTCTGAATTGCGTGTCCTGACCGTCGGCGCGGAATAGCTCGTTGCCGGTGCGACGCACGGGGATGATTCGCTTCAGGCCGTCGGTCATGAGCAAGATCGTACCATGCCGTGTGCCGTGCCGACGGCTTTTGCGTCGGCATGTTGTGGTCGCGGTACGCCGGTGTCGAGTGAAGCCGCAGCCGGGGGCGGCTGTGCTCCGAGCACGGAGAAGGAGGCGGAGAAAGCCACAGCCGGGGGCGGCTGTGCTCCAGGCGTTCAGCCGGTTTGGCCGTCAGGGGTTGGTCAGCGCGAACATCAGGCCCGATCGCAGGCCGCGCAGGGCCACGTCGACGCGCTCGGCCAGTTCGTGAAGCTGGTCCGCCGGCAGCCGCGAGCAAACCACGTAGCTGCTGTCGCGCTCGTCCCACTTGAGGACATTCACGTCGCCCGCGTGGGCACACTGATAGCTGCGCCGCCGGTCGGCATGCTCGTCGGTCGTGCTGCCGGCGAGAACGATGCGGCGGTCGAGCGAGAAGATCGAGATCGGCTCGCCGCCATCGGTCGGGCGATAGTAGACATGGACGCAGAGCATGGAAGCGGTGTCGGCGGCGTGCAGGCAGTCGCAGATGCCGTCGAGGCGGTAGCCCGAGTCGATCAGGTCGGGCAGGCAGACGCGGAACGGTCGAACCCGATCGAGCTTGGCCTTCACGTCGCAGGGCGCCTCACCCCAGGCGAAACCGATGGTGCGATGGTTGCCGACCGCGCACGTGCGAAAGACGCGGGCGAATTCCTCGGCGGGGACGGTGACCAGTGCCAACGCCGGCGCCGGCGAGGCACCCGGCGTAACACCCGGCAGGAAAGCGGCCGCCGGCCGCCACAGCAGGAACAGGGCGATGACCGCGGCCAGTGCGGTGATCGTCCCCGCAATGCGCAAAACGCGCCGGCGGCGGCCGGCGCGGTGCGAAGCCAAGCGCTGCTGGACGCGCGGCAACAGGCCGCTGGGCACGTTTTCCGACCACATGACGCGCTGCACGCAGCGGCGCAGGGCCTGCAACTCGGCCAGATCGCCGCGCAGCTCCGGCGATTGCGCAAGCTCCGCCTCGATCAGAGAGGCGCGCTCGGCATCGAGCCGGCCATCGGCATACAGCGGCAACAGCGTGCGGATGTCGTGTCGGTTCATGGGCTACTCGACTCCACCGACAGTCGATTGGCTCGCGCGTATTCCTTGAGTTCCTGCGAAAGGCGCTGGCGGGCGCGGTGCAAGCGGCTCATGACCGTGCCCATCGGGACATCCAGGATACCGGCGATCTCCTCGTAGCTGTATTCCATGGTCGCCCACAGAAGCAGTACAACCCGAAAGCTGTCGGGCAGGCGCTCAATCGCGTATCGTACCTCGGCGTCCAGCCGATCGAAATCCAATCCGCCGATCGCATCGGCGGCGGCCGACGAGCCGGCCGGCTCCTCGAAATGTTCCAGCTCGGCGGCTTCCAGCTTGCGCCCGAACCGGCTTTCCCGTACGCGGCGGTTCAGGAACGTGTTGTGCAGAATGCGCATCAGCCAGGGGCGGATGCCGAATTCCCGCATTTCAAACCGGGCAAAAGCCTGGTACGCCTTCAGAAACGTCTCCTGAACGAGGTCTTCGGCCTCGTGCTGATCCTTCGTCAAGCGGCGTGCGACGCGGTACACAGCGTCGGCGTGCGGCAGGGCGACCGCTTCAAACGATGAATCCGCGTGGATGTCCATTGGCTCGTCTGAGACCCTGCGGCCTGCGACATCCTCAAGTGAAAACCACATTCGGGCGGAAAGAATTCCGCATTCCGAACATCCCGACTGAGCTCGGGTCCCGGTCGACGGACGGGACGTGCCGATTGTACCCGCTTTCCCAACAGAATCTTACGCCGATGCCGGGCTCTGTTCGGGGTCACGATGCCCGTGGGGTCGATAAAGCAGCCGCACGCTGCTGCTTCGCGTCCTTCGCGGGTGCAGCGGACCTGAGGGTCAGCAATTCGGTGCGTCGCATGGATTCGCGATCCGGCGCTAGTCCGCGGCATAGCACCGCCGGCATCCGGAAGCGAATAACATGCGGACTGGCGAAAGCCGAGGCTCGCGCCGGCCGAGTCCGCGTGCCGCCCGTACAGCCAGGAAAGGAACGACATGGGGCCGCTGATGATGCTCATCTGCATGCTGCTCGGGCCGGCGCCAGACCGCAGCCGCAACCCGTGGGTCGAGCGCGTCGAACCGGCGGTCACGCGGGCCGAGCAAACCGGTTCGAGCACGGACCTGCTGGCGGCGTTCGACACCGCCTGGCGGGCCGACGACTGGAAGGCCGGGGTCAAACTGTGCGAACTCGCGCAGCAGCGGCATGCCAACCGGGTTGAGCTTCTGGGGGCCTTGTCGCGGGCATACTGGCGCGCCGGGAATCTGGCGGCGACGCGCCAGGCGGTTTCCCGCATGCCCGCCGACACGACGGACCGCATTGCACTGGCCGTGCAGATGGACCTCGCGTTCGCCGTCGGAAATGAACAGGAACTAGCGGAGCTGGCGGCGCGGTACGAGCGGACCGGACCGCAGACGGCGGGCGACCTCTCCATTCTGGTCGATGCGCGGCTGTTTCGGCAGTCGGGGCCGGACCTGCTGGGTTGGCTGCGCCGGATCGAGAAGACCGCTTCGGCCGAGAACGGCTACCCGGAGACGCTTCTGGTCGAGACGGTTCCGGGGGTCGCCGATTTTCTTGCCGCCATTGGCGACCAGCCGGTTAACCAGGTGAAGCGGTCTGGGTCCGTGGAGATGCTGGTGCTGGGCATGCTGCACCTGCCGTATTGCCAGGTGCGGATCAACGGGCACGGGCCTTACCGCATGGTGGTGGATACCGGCGGCAGCGTGACGGTTTCGCTGGATGCCGAGATCGCCGAGGAGATCGGTCTGCGTTCGCTGGCCAGCGCGAAAGTGCACGGTGCCGCGGGAGCTCAGGATTCGGGCCAGGCGCTGGTCGAGCGCCTGACGCTTGGCGAGATTGAAGTGCAGCGGGTTCCGGCACGGGTATTCGAGCTCCCAGCAGGCCTTAAGCACAACATCGACGGAATCCTGGGGACGGGCGTGTTCGATCAGGCACGGCTGACGCTCGATTTTGCCGGGCAGAAGCTCGTGGTCGAGCCAAGCAGCGCGACCGCGGCGCGGGGCAATGAAGCCGAGCTGCTGATTCTCGGCGACGCCAAGCTGGTAGCTCCGGTGAAGCTGGCCGGTCGGGAGGCGCTGGCGTTCATCGACACCGGTGCTGACATCGTCGCGGCGTCGCCCAGCACGCTGCGCGAGCTCTATCCCGACCGGGAGCTGATGATGGTGGAAGGCGGCGTTGGCGTGGGAGAGGGCGATTCGCCGGGATTGGGCCTGGGCATGCCGTTTGATCTGGAGTTCGCCGGCCGGGCGCTGCCGAACTACAGCGGCTTTGCGCTGGAGACGCTCGACGAACTGCTCAGCAGCTTCCTGCGGACGCGCCTTCAACTCATCATCGGCATGCCGCTGTGCCGGGAGATGAAGTCATTCACGGTCGACTTTCCGCGCCGCAAGCTATGGGTCGAGTGGCTGAAACCGTAGCGGCCGGGTGGTCGCTGCCGATCTGGTGGGTGGCTCGGAAGCCGCGCTGCCGCGCGTCGCGAGTGACGGCCACGGCCGGATCGATGCGTTGGGGTGACGCGCTTTGGAAAACTGGGGATCCTGGATTCGAACCAGAACTAACTGATCCAGAGTCAGTTGTGCTACCGTTACACTAATCCCCAATGTTGCCGCGCTGGCGCGGCCCGCCGGCGGCTTGCCGTCCGCTCGGAACTCCAAAGTTTACCTTCGGCGGCCGGGCGATCAAGTGGCCTGCCGGCGACGCGCACGACGGGGTGTCGCTCGTTTGATCATGCGCCGCCGCCGGAGCGCTGGCGGACCGCCAGCGCGTCCCGCAAGCCGTCGCCCACAAAATTCAGCGAGAGCAGCGTGACGCTGAGGGTCAGGCACGGGAACAGCGCCGGCCACCAGTCGGTGGCGATGGGGTTGATCCGCCGTACGCCGTCGGCCGCCAGTGAGCCCCAGGTTGCCTGCGGCGGCTGAATGCCCACGCCGAGAAAGCTGAGGAACGACTCCTGGAGGATGGCCTGCGGGACGGTCAGCGTGGCGAATACGACGACCGGACCGACCAGGTTGGGCAGAAGGTGTCGCGTCAGCACGCGCCAGGTTGGCAGCCCCAGCGCGCGGGCCGCTTCGATGAACGCTTGCTCGCGCAGCGACAGCACCTGCCCGCGCACGACCCGCGCGGTGGTCAGCCAACTGACGCCGCCGATCGCCAGGGCCAGCACGATGAGCCGTGCGCCGGCGGCGCCGAGCGTCGCCGACTGCTCGAGCCGCCCGCCCAGCGAGGCCGTCAGCAGCATGACCAGCAGCATCGTGGGCAGCGCGTAGAGCACGTCGACGATCCGCATCATCCATTCATCCGTCCGCCCGCCGACGAACCCGGACAAGGCGCCGTAGGCTGTTCCGATCACGACGGCGACAGCGGCGGCCAGCAGCCCGATGCTCAGTGATACTGCGCCGCCGAAGAGCGTTCGTGCCAGCAGATCGCGGCCGAGTTCATCCGTTCCGAGCGGATGGGCGAGCGCTGGCGCGCGGCGGGCCTCGTCAAGAGCGACCCGGCGCATCGCTTCGCGCGACCACGGCAGGCTGGCGAAGCACGTCAACAGCAT
>CAYOHG010000307.1:0-4782 GCA_964403685.1 uncultured Planctomycetales bacterium | reverse complement strand
ATCTACACCGACGTCGACGGCGTCTACACCGCCGACCCGCGGCTGGTGCCCGAAGCGCGCAAGCTCGAGCAGATCAGCTTCGACGAGATGCTCGAGCTGGCGGCGCTGGGCGCCGGCGTCATGCACGCCCGCTCGATCGAGCTGGGCAAGAAATTCAACATGCCCATTCACGTGCGCAGCAGCTTCACCGACAACCCGGGAACCCTGATCATGAATGAACCGCCCGGAATGGAAGACGTCGTCGTTCGCGGCGTAACGATCAAGCGCAACCTCGGGCGCGTCACGCTCAGCGGCCTGCCGGGCAGCGCCGGGCTGGCCGCGGACGTGTTCGCGCGCATCGCGGCGCAGGGCATCGTGGTCGAGGACATTCTTCAGACCGTTTACGATGGCGGAACCCGCGCCAGCATCACCTTCAGCCTGCCCAGCGCCGGACTCGCCGCCGCCGCCGCCGTCGCCGAGCTGATCCGCCAGCAGTACGACGGAGCGACCGCCGAGGTGGTCGACGGGCTGAGCTGCGTGAGCATCGTCGGCGTGGGAATGCGCTCGCACAGCGGCGTCGCGGCGCGGATGTTCGAGGCGCTGGGCGCGGCCCATATCCGGATCGAGAACATCTCGACCAGCGAGATCGTCGTGAGCGTGCTGGTCCGCCAGGAGGACGGCGACCGCGCCCTTCAGGCCGTGCACCGCGCCTTCGAGTTGCAGCGCGGCTGACCGGGTGCCAGTCTTGGCGCTGGCGCGGTCCCACCAGCGCGCGGCGCGCACCACCCAGGCTAACCGGCCCCGGCTGCTCGGCTGGCTGCGATGACTCAACCCGGCCTACTTCGTCGCTTCCGAGGCCTCTGACTTGCGGGTCCGGGTGCCTTCCGCACCCGCGGGGCCCTTGTAGACGCGCGTCTCCAGTGCGTTGATCCACTGGGTCCACTCGCTGTTCTCGTCGGGGTCCGCCGCGATCGCCGTGAAGACCATGTTCAGCTTCGCGTCGAGGTTATCGAGGTAGTGCACCATGAAGGCCTCGGCGGTCGCCGGCAGCTTGGGGCTGCCGAACTCGTACTTCCCATGATGCGCCACGATGATGTGCGTCAGCCGGTTCAGCAGCTCGCGCGGAAAAGCAGCGCCGCTCTCGGCGGCGATCTGCCGGGCGCGCTCCTCGATCCACACGCAGGCCCGCACGATGTGCCCGATCAGTTGCCCGTCGGTGGTGTAATCGAAGCCCGCGTTGCACGACAGTTCGGCGACCTTGCCGGCGTCGTGCAGGAACAGCCCGGCCAGCACCAGGTCGCGGTCGACGCGCGGGTAGTGCGGCAGCACCGCCAGCGCCAGTTCCAGCAGCGACAGCGTGTGCTCGAGCAAACCGCCGAGGAAGGCATGGTGATTGGTCCGGGCCGCGGGGGCCTGTTTGAACAGCTCAGCGAATTCCGCGTCGTTGACAAACCGCCCTACCAACGCCAGCAGGTCCGGGTTTCGGATCGTCCGCAGGATCTCCTTGACGCGCACCCACATCGGCTCGACGTCGTGCTGGCTCTTGGGCAGAAAGTCCTTCAGATTCACGCCGGCGGGGTCCAGCGCCCGCACGCCGTCAATGATGAATTGGAGTGCGCCCTTGTAGGTCTCGACCCGCCCGCGAACGGCGACCGGGGCGCCCTCGGGAATCGAGTCGAACAGGGTCTGCGACGCGTTCCACATCCGCGCCAGCATCTGGCCGCTGGAATCCACCAGCACGGCGTGGATGTACAGCCCGCCGTTGCTGGTCGTGCGGAGGGCTTTCTGCTTGATCAGGAAGACATCGCCGTCGAGAAAAAGCCCGGCCTGAAGCTCGGCGATGCGACGACGGGCGGGAGCCGCGGGGGTCGCCATGGTGCAGCATTCTCTCCACTGGGACGAGCTGACTTCGCGAAGGTCAGGGTCCGCTCGGTCCCTCTTCTTCCGCGGGCGCCGAAGTGCTGGCCGCCGCATTCGCCATGGGCATCAAGGCGCCGGCTTTCTGCATGAATTCCATGAACTTCGGCGTAAGCTCGGCCGCGGACATCATGACGATCTGCTGAAGCACGGCGTCGTCGACCGCCTCGGCTTCCCGCAGTTTCTGCGTAACGGAGCTGAGCGCTTCCTTGACCAGCACGAGGCCCTCGCGGATCAGCGCGCCCTGCTCGGCCGTCATGGTCATCTGCAAGTCGATGCGCCATTCGCCCTCGACCCGAACCATCGCCAGCTTCTCATCCGCGGCAGCATCGCCCGCCGGCGGAAGGGCCTGAAGATGTCCGGCCGCCATGGGATTAGCGGCGGAGATCGCATCAATCAGCGGTTTGGCAAGCTGTTCTACGCGGGCGTGATCCAGTCCGACGAGGGCATGGTCGTCGTCAACCATCTCCACCGTCAGCGCGCTGGGAAGCGCCTTGAGCAGGTCCAGCAGCGCCTGCTCGCCGGCCTGCTGTTTGGCGGCGTCGCCGGCGGGCTTGTACTTCTCCTTCATTACGGCCAGGAACGCGGTCAGAGCATCGGCCGTGTCGTAAAGCGGCGTGCGATCCTCGCGCAGCGGAGCAATCTGCTCGGGCACGAAGGCATCGACGATTCCGTCGACGCTCATTTCGGTCACGGCGGTAATCAGCGATTGAATGGCCTGCTGTACCGGCCCGCCAGCAGCGCCGCCCGCGTCGGCGGTGCCCATACCTTCCAGCGGCTCGAATTTCGCCGGCTTGTATGCCGCCGGATCCTGAAGAATTCCTGTGTCAACGGCGTTCAGCCCGACCGGGAGCCCGCCGGTGCGCACGTTCAACGTCGTTGTGTGTCGTGTTTGCTCGGCGCTGCTGTCGCCGCACCCCACGATGGACGGTGCAAGTGTCGCAACCGCCACGATCAGCCAGACAGATTTCACTCGATCAGCTCCCCGGGACCGTCGCGCGGCCGGTCCGCCGCCGCCCGGCCGAAAAGTAGGCGACCAGTCCGCGCACGTCAACGCGAGTCGTCGCCCACCGGCTGCTCGGAGCGCCCGGTTGGTTCCGACGGCGAAGCCGCGGGTAAAGCGCGCAGCGGCCAGACGATCTCTGTGCGCAGTTCGCCGGGGTCGTCGACGTGACTGGCATCCACCCAGTAAATCTCCCAGGGCAGCCCGTCGGGCACGTGCCCTTCGCGGCGCATCCAGGATTCGAGTTCGGCATATGCGGCCGGCAGGCGATCGTAAGGCCCCAGATGAATCAGGGTGGCTGCCGGGCCGCCGGGAAGCTCCGTCGATTCAACCGGACCGGCGGCTGGGACCGGCTCGCCGACCGGGAATCCGACTTGCAGCTCATAGCCGGCCGGTCCCCAGGCGAGATAGTGTACCAGGGCTGGCCCGACGGTTACGCTCGGCAACCCGCTGAGATAGGCCCAAACCTTTGACAACAATTCACTTATCGTCTCTCCGAGATCGCCCTGGCGGACGGTCGCGCGGATTACCGCAACGCGCGTCGGCGTGACGGTTTTCACTCGAAAGGCCGGCTCGCTCATCGGCCGCATCATAACCGCCGTCAGTTACGCCGCGCAGTCTTTCGCTCGGCGACCATTTGTGGGGTGCGGATTTTCGGGCTGGAATGCGCAGACCCGGCGATTTTCTTTCGCGGACCGGCTAGAATCCGCAGGGTTTCCGGGGAGACTGTCCACGACGAGCATCGGTTGTCCGGGGGGATAATCGTGCAGTGCACCGCGCGATTCAAGCGTCTGTAGGTTCTGCACTTGAATCCTGCCCTCGCTCGCGCGACCCATGCTGCTGCATGGGACGCGGCAACCGCCGACGAGCCAATTCACGATGGTCCCCGGACAAGTCCGGCGCCACTGTGCGATTGCCGCCTCGATGCGGACGATGGTGCAGGTGGGCCCTAGGAGCGGGCGGCTCCGCATACCGGCGAACAGCGGAGTCGGATGGAACGGGTGACGGCAACGATGGTCACGGCGACAGCGCCGATAACCTGCGAGGTTTGCGGGCACCCCGCGCGCGTAACGCTGCTGCGCGGATACTCGTCGGGGCAGCCGCGCTTTCAGCAACTCTGCCTGGATTGCGCCGAGCACCCGTCGGACCCGCGCCCGGCCGCGTTCTGGACGTACCGCCGAACGCTCTCACTGGCCGGGTTGCTGATGAGTGTCGGCGCGCTGCTGGCGCTGCTGGCGCTGACGGCTGACCACATTGGCATGCATGGGGTGGCGGGATTCGGCGTTTACCAGAAGGGTGCGGTGGGGCTGGGCCTGCTGACGCTGCTGGTGGGCGCCGTGGCGCGCGTGCCGTTGCTGCTGGTGGGCGGTGCCTTGTTCGCCGGACTGGCCGCCGCCAGTGACCTGCTGCTGCTGAAATACCGCGCCGGCTTCGGCTGGAAGCAGCAGGCCCTGGGGCTGTCGGCGACGGCACTGCTGGCGCTCGGACTGCTGGCCAAGCAGCGCGCCCGGCGGATGGACCGGATCGCGCGCCGCGAAGCAGCCGCCGAGCGGATTGCGGAAGGGGGGAAGGACTCATGAAACAGGCGCAGCGCAGCCCACGCCCAGGCGTGGATCCGCCGGCGAACGGAACCGGCCCGTCCGTGCAGGCGGTCGTGCTGGCGGGCGAGCATGCCTGGCACGACTCACCGCTGGGGACCGCGTTCCCGCGCTGCATGCTCCCGGTGCTTGCGGCGCCGCTGATCGAACACGCGCTGCGCTGGCTGCGAGCCGGCGGAATCCGGCACGTCACGATCTGCAACAACCACGTTTCACGCTGTGTGCGCCGGCATCTAGGAGACGGCGCGGCCCTGGACCTGGACCTGGACCTGCGCTACTACGAAG
>CAYOHG010000306.1:0-4794 GCA_964403685.1 uncultured Planctomycetales bacterium | reverse complement strand
GCGCAGGTCGTCGTCGTCCATCGCCGGCAAGTCGTCGTGAATCAACGAAAACGTATGAATGCACTCCACGGCCAGCGCGGCGGGCAGGGCCGCATCCACGTCCGCCCCGCACACAGCCGCAGACGCCAGAACGAGGACCGGCCGCAGCCGCTTGCCGCCACTTTCCAGAGAATACGCGACCGCATCGAACAGGCGGCTGTGGCGCCCGTCGCGGTCTTTCAGCTCATCTACGTACGCACCGAGGTAGCGTTCGAACGCCTGCCGATATGACTCGAGCAGCGTCCACTCGGGGCCGATCGGCAGGGCCGAGGCCGGCGCGGCCGCCGCGCTGATCTGGACATCCTGCATTCCGGCAGCATAGAGTGCCGGCTGTGAATTCACCAGCGTCGGGAGCACCGCCGCGTCTGCGAAACCCGTCGAATTGACTGCGGAAATCGTCCTGCGGGCGTATTGCGCGGGGTTCTTCCCCATGGGCGCCGAAGACGACGAGGTCCACTGGTTCAGCCCCGATCCGCGATGCGTCTTCGAGCTCGATGGTCTGAGAATCAGCCGCAGCCTGCGAAAAACGATCGCGCGCGGCGTCTTCGAGGTCCGATTCGACACGGCTTTCGAGGCGGTGATTGACGCCTGCGCGAACCGTCCCGAAGGCACCTGGATCAACGCGGACATCCGCCGCGCATACGTCGAGCTGCACCGCCGGTCGTTCGCCCATTCGGTGGAATGCTGGCGCGAGGAGCGGCTGGCGGGCGGGCTTTACGGTGTCGCGGTGGGCGCGGCGTTCTTCGGCGAGTCGATGTTCTCCCGCGAGTCCGACGCGTCGAAGGTCGCGCTGGTGTCGCTGGTCGAGCGGATGAAACAGCGCGGCATGACCCTGCTGGACACGCAATGGGCCACGCCGCACCTGCTCAGCCTGGGTGCGATCGAGATTCCGCGGTCCGAATACGTGCGGCGGCTGCGCACGGCAGTCGCGCAGCCGGTGCGGTTTGGTGACTCAGCCGGCGCGTAGACCGCCCGCCGCGGCCATTCAACACCCCTGCCCGAACTTGATCAGCATCATCGAAAGGTCCGTCAGGTCGATGACCGTGTCGCCGTTCAGGTCGCCGTCGGCAGCGGTCTGCCCGCTCTGCCCGAAATTCACCAGCAGGATCGACAGGTCGTCGAGGTCGATCACGCGGTCCGCGTTGAGGTCCTCGGGGCAGCCGAACAGCAGCACGTCCACCCCGTCGGGGATCGGCTGAGCCGCCAACGCCAGGCCCCGGCCGTTGTGAAACACCATGTCCGACGGGCCGCTGGTCAGCGGCGTCTCGCTGAGAATCGATGCGCTGGCGCCGGTCGCGGCGATCCGCACCAGCTCGGCGTCGGTCGTTGCGGGGTATCCGATCGCGTACAGCACGCCGTCAGTCGGTGACAGGTACGCGTCGCGCGGCATGCTGCTGGTAAACAGCACCGTCCGGACGAACGTGTTGCTTGCGGTGTCCAGGACGCGAATTCCCGGGCTGGAGCCGCAGTTTCCGACGTAGACGAAGGCGCCGGCCGGATCCACGTCGACCGACAGCGGGAAATCGGTTGTGCCAACGTTGGCGATCAGGCTCGAACCCGCGCCCGCCACCGAGACGACCGAGACGTTGTCCGAGAAGGCGTTGGTGACATAGGCGCGTGCGCCACTTGGCGAGAACGCGACGCGGATGGGGAAGTCGCCCACGGTGACCGCCGCCACCTGCGTCATGCTGGCCGTGTCGAACAGCCGCAGCAGGTCGTTGAAGCTGTCACAGACGGCCAGCGTGCTGCCGTCGGCACTCAGCTCGATACCGCTGATCTCGGTGTAGGGATAGCCCTGGGCCGAGCCAGTCTGTCCCGCGCTGCGCTGGGCGACGATGATGCTGGCCGCGCCCGCGAGCTGAATGAAGCTGATCTGGTCCGTGCCGGCGACATTCAGCACGTAGGCCATCTGGCTGTCGGGCGAGATGCGGATGCGGGCCGGCCGCGAGAAGATCGACAGGTTCTTCACCACCGTGTCGGTCGCCAGATCGATGACCGCCACCCGGTCTGAATCCGCGGCGCAGACGACCGCGTACGCCCCGTTGGGAGTAATGGCGACGTCCAGACAGCGCTCGCCGACATCGACGTAGGAACGCACGGTGTCGGTAACAAGGTCGAGGACGCAGACGTTGCGCGAGGTATTGTTGCAGACCACGCCGACGGTTCCGTCGCGGGAGATCGCCAGGTCGCGCGAGGCGTCGCCCTCGGGCACGGCCCCACTGAGATTCAGTCCCTCGGCAGACCCGCTGGCCCCGTTGATGTTGTAGAACTGCGCGTCCTCGCGAAAGCGGTTGTTGAGCGCCACCGCGCGCAACTCCGTCGGGCTGGCGGCCGAATCCACGCACGCCGCCAGCGTGAGCGTCTTCACCAGCGTGCGCGTGGCTACATTGATGACGCTCGCATTGAAATTCGACACAAAGGCGAACTGCCCGTCGTAGGACAGCTCGATGTCGCCGACCACACCGGTGGCGATCGTCGCCGCTCGCGCGCCACTGGTCAGGTTTACGAAGATGACGTTGTTGCTGATCGCGGCCAGCGCGTGCGACTTGTCCGGCGTGACCCGCACAACCTGGCCTTGCAGGCCGTCGGGGGCCGTGCTGAACGAACCGCCGACGCTCAGGGTGGTCAAGTCAATCTTGGTGATGGCGCCGGGCGAGGATTCGTGCGACACGACCGCCAGGGTTCCGTCGGCGCTGATATCGACCGCCGTGGGCAGCGTGGCCGTCGGCAGCGATGCGATCTGCGTCCCGCCGGAGCGGCTGAAGAGCACGACCCGCGCGCCGCCGCGATCCGGCTGCACGATGGTGTCGCCGTCCGGCGCCAGCGCGAACTGCGTGACCAGCTCGCCGCTGATGCCCGATTCCGGCGTGAAGAAAAAGCCGATCACACCCTGCGGCGCGCTCGGTATGCTCGCGACCTCGCTCAGCGTCGCCAGGTCGATGACCGAAAACGCCGAGCTGATTGCGTCGTTGATCACGCCGACGATCGCATACTGACTGTCCGGGGTGACGGCGACCGCGTAAGGCTGCGCCCCCGTGATCGGCACCTCCGCAACCACGGTCCGCGTCGCCACGCTGATGATCGACACGCTGTCGGACAGCGCGTTGGCCACCAGCGCGTAGGTGTTGTCCGGCGTAACCGCGACATCCAGCGGGTAATCGCCAACCGGTACGCTGTCGGTGACCTGCCGCGTGTTGACGTCCAGGAACGTGACCATGTCGGTGTCACGGTTGACGATCACGATCGCACTGCCATCGCTGGTGTAGTCCAGGTCGCGCGGCATGTCGCCTTCGGGATCGTCATTCGTGCCGATGAACACCAGGCCGGCGCGGCGCGGCTCGGCGGAGAGCTCGACTGGGTCGGCCAGCGCCGCGGACAGCGGGCGCGGCTCGTCCCACAGCACGGGCGTGGCACTGACCTCACCAGACTGGCTGACCAGCGGCGGATCGGCCAGCGACACGGCGCAGCTGACACCCAGGGCGCTGATCGCGGCAAGTGCGGGAAGTACACGACGAGACATTATCCACCTCCAGTGTCGCGTTCGGTCGATTGCGGCAAAAACCACCTGCCCGCGCGGTCGAAGCGCTGTGAGCGACCTCGCCAAAGCCGCCGTGGCACGCCCTGTCAAACGTGCCCGAAACACCCCCTCGGCGCGAAGCGGCCCGAGTCGCAGCGCGCAGAGAGAGGCACAGTGCCAGTGTGCCGCGCGGCGCGCGTGCCGGTCAAGGCGAATCGGCCGGAATCAGGCGCGCTTGCGATGAGCGCTGATCGCCGCGAGCCGGCGGATGTGTTCGGGGCCCACGCCGCAGCATCCGCCGATAACCGAGACGCCGGCGTCAAGCAGCGGCGCGACATGCGCCCCAAACTCATCGGGCGTCTGCGGATAGACCGGCCGGCCCTGGTCAAGATCAGGCGGGCCGACGCTGGGCCGGCACCAGACCGGCCTGGTCGTGTTGGAACAGAGCGCGACTACGGCCGGCAGCGCGGACGCGATTCCCGCGCCGCAGTTGGAGCCGATCGCATCGGCGCCGGCCTCGGACAGCGCCACGGCGGCCGCCGCCGCTTCGACGCCCATGACGGTCTGCGTGTGCTGCGGCCCGGAATCAAACGACATCGATGCGACCACCGGCAGGGAGACCGCCGCGCGCACCGCGCGCAGCGCCAGCAGGACCTCGGCCAGCTCGGAAAAGGTCTCCAGCAGAATGAAATCGACGCCTCCGACGGCCAGCGCGCGGGCCTGCTCGGCAAACGCCGCCGCAATCTCCTCTTCGCCGCGCTCGCGAACGACCAGCATCTTTCCCGACGGGCCGATGGTCCCGCCGACGCGGATCGGCAAGCCGGAAGGCCGGGACGCAGCCCGCGCGGCCCGCGCCGGCGGCTTGCGACCGCCGGCGGCAGACGCACCGGCCGCGAACCGCTGAGCAGCGCGGACGACAAGCTGCGCTCCCGCCGTGTTGACCTCGGCAACGGATG
Source organism: uncultured Planctomycetales bacterium (assembly GCA_964403685.1). Lineage (GTDB taxonomy): Bacteria > Planctomycetota > Phycisphaerae > UBA1845 > Fen-1342 > CAYOHG01. The sequence goes on along the minus strand of CAYOHG010000306.1, from coordinate 282 downwards.
CAGCCACGCCGCGCTGTTCGAATACCAGGCGGTTGGCGGCGAAGGTGTTGGTGGAAAGCAGCGTCGCCCCCGCGGCCAGATAATCGCACGCCAGCTCCTCAATCAAGTGCGGATGCGACAGGTTGGCCAACTCCGCCGGCGCGTTCAGCGGCGCGCCGCGAGCGCGCAGAATCGTCGACCAGCCGCCGTCGGCGACGGTCACCTTTCCGACAAGCTCGGCGAAATCAAGGCTCATGCGGTCCGGTGAATTACGGATGGTGCGCCGGTGTCGCCGCGGTCAGC
>CAYOHG010000305.1:0-4822 GCA_964403685.1 uncultured Planctomycetales bacterium | reverse complement strand
GACGCAGGAATGAGGTCTGCGGCCGCGTTGAATCTCAACCCCGCGCGATCCGCCCCCAGAAACGGGTCAAGGAGCCATCGGACGGTGACGCCACGTCGCGCGGACTCTCGCGAATTCTGGCGATGGCTGCCGGCCGGGCTGTTCGTGCTGCTTGCGCTGGCTGGCTTGGCCGAGGCGCAGGAGCGCGGCGTGGCCGATGACCGCAGCCAGGCGGTACTTCAGCAGCAGCGCGCGATCGATAACGAGTTGCGGTCCCGGCGCGAGCGATCCCGGCCGCTGGATGCGATGCTCGACTGGCAGTGGGGCGGCTGGATCGAATACTACACGTTCCACTTCGACGACGGCACGCAGTCGCAGCGCGTCTTGCAGCGGCCTGGCCTGGCGCTATGGACCCGCCTGGGCATCGACCACGGGGCCCATGAGTTCTTCGCACGCATGCGGCTGCGCTTCGAGTACTACAACCCCGGCGATGAGTTCACCCGCCAGCAGGACTGGATCGGGCCGAACCTCGATCGCGGCTTCTACCAGATGGACGTCGGCAAGGCCCTGCGGCTGACGCAGCCCTCGGACCCGATTCAGGGCCAGGTGCGCATTGGACGGCAGGATGTGATCTTCGGCACCGGCTATGCCTTCGACCTGCCGCTCGACGCCGTGCAGGGCACGCTTTCCGTCTACGATTGGCGCGCCACGGGCCTGATCGGCAAGACGATCGCGAGCACGCCCAACATCGACCGCAGCTCCCCGGTCGACAACCATAGCGGCCGAAACATCTATGGCGTGCAGCTTGGCTACGCGGGGTTCGATCGGCACGCGCCGTTCGCCTACGCGCTGTGGAACGACGATCACACCGACGAGCGCCCCAAGGACCGGTTGCAGAACTACGCCTACGATTCGTCCTACTTCGGCGTGGGGTCGCGCGGCGAGCTGGCCCACAACCTGAGCTACTGGTTCGAGACGGTCTACGAGAGCGGGCGCAGCTACGGCGACGGCGACTGGCGCAGCCGCGACGAGATCGACGCCTGGGGGCTGAACGCCGGTCTGGAATACCTCTGGGATCTGCCGGCCCGGCCGCGCGCCGCGGTCGAATACATGTTCGCCAGCGGCGACGGTAATCGCATCTTCAATGCCAGCGGCGCCGCCGGGGGCAATCGCGGCGATCGTCGCGACACGTCGTTCGTGGCCTTCGGCTATCGTGATACAGGCATCTCGGCGTCGCCGAGCCTGTCCAACATTCACGTCTGGCGTGCCGGCGGGTCGCTGCGGCCGGCCGAATCAGTTGAGTTGTTGCGCGAGCTGGAGCTGGGCAGCAACTGGTTTTTGTACCAGAAGCACCAATCCAACGGCGCGATCAGCGATACCACCGCCGACGAGTTCTCCGGATACGTGGGCTGGGAGATGGATTACTACGTGAACTGGCGCATCGCCAGCGACCTGGCCTGGACGATCCGCTGGGGCCTGTTCTTTCCCGGCGACGCGTTCAGCGATACGGACGAGCGCAGCTTTCTGTTCACCGGGTTGACCTGGAGCTTCTGAATGCCGGCTCGCGATCGGTGGATGTGGTTCGCCGCCCCGCAGGCGCTGCGGCCCGTTTTCCGCTGCGTCACCCGGTTTCTGCTGGTTGGCGCCTCCGCAGCGCTGCTGCACTTCGCCGGCGCTTGCGCCGCGCCGGACCGCGCCGCATCACAGCCCATCGCCTCCCGTCAGGCCGCCGGCGCGGAGACGTCCGTGTCCGCCGCAAGTTCCGCACCCGCCGCCCAAGCGCTGGATGTCCCGCGCGGCAACGCGGAGCTGTTGGACTACATTGCCGAGCAGCCACTGCTGCTGGCTGAGCCCGGCTATCGCGCGGCGCACATTGTCTGGAGCGGCGAGCCGTTCGCGGGCGAGTTCGACGAGCTTGCGGGCGTGCTGGCGGATGCGGATATCATCGGCGCGGGTTGGGGCCTGTCCGCGGACAAGCCGCTGGATCGCGCCGCAGTGGGCTTCATCGTCTGCCGCGCGAGCGGATGGAACGGCGGCCTGAACTGGCGGCTTACCGGCCTGGGACGCTACGCCTGGCGCGAACTGGTTTACCACGGCATCGCGCGGGCCAGCAGCGAGTGGAACCTGATCAGCGGCGGAGAGTTCCTCGGCATTTTGCTCAAGACCGACGAGTACCTCGCGTCGATCGGCCGGGCGTCGTGGAAACGCTCTGAGCTTGGTGGCGAGCGCGCACCATAGCCCGCTGGCCCGCGCCCTGGACGGCCCGCCCCGCGCTTCGCCCGAAGCACCTCGCATTCGACCGGTTGCCGGCCGCGCGCCCGTCTGCTCAACCGTCGCCCGCCGCCGTGGCTGGCGGTAGGATTCTCATCCGATGAACCGGCAAGTCCGACTTCTGCTTCGGGAGGCTGTCATGTTCGCATTCCTGACCCGTGGCTCGCGCGCCTGGCTGGGCGCCGGCCTGCTGCTTGCGCTGGGCACCACGCTGAACTCGACCGCGCAGCAGCTTACCTACCCGCCGACCGCCAAGGGCGACGTCGTCGAGACCCTGCACGGAGTACCGATCGCCGATCCGTATCGCTGGCTGGAGGACCTCGATTCACCCGAGACCGCAGCCTGGGTCGAAGCCCAGAACAAGGTCACTTTCGCATACCTGGGTGAGATCCCGCAGCGTGAGACGATCAAGCAGCGCCTGACGACGCTCTGGAACTACGAACGCTTCGGGCCGCCGTTTCACGAGGGCGACCGCTACTTTTTCACGCGTAACGACGGGTTGCAGAACCAGTCCGTCTGGTACACGGTCGAGAAGCTCGATGGCACGCCCCGCGAGCTTCTAAACCCCAATGCACTCTCGGCCGACGGCACGGTCGCGGTCGGCACGGTGTCAGTCAGCGAGGATGGCCGGCACTTTGCCTACGGGCTGTCCAGCGCCGGCTCGGACTGGGTCGAGGTCAAGGTACGCGACATCGAAAGCGGCCAGGACGCCGCGGATCATCTGAAGTGGATCAAATTCTCCGGGCTGTCGTGGATGAAGGACGGCTCGGGCTTCTTCTACACGCGCTACGACGAGCCTAAGGATGACAACCCGCTGACGGCGCTGAACAAGTGGCCGAAAGTCTATTTCCACAAGCTCGGTGATCCGCAGGACAAGGACACGTTGGTCTATGAACGCCCGGACGAGCCCGAGTGGGGCTTCGGCGCCGGCGTCACCGAGGACGGCCGCTACCTGATCCTCTCCGTCAGCCAGGGCACCGAACGCAAGAACCGGCTGTTCTTCCGCGACCTGAAGGCCGGCGGCGTCGCGGTCAAGCCCGGCGACCTGGACCGCAAGATTCGCGAGTTGGAAACCCAGGCCCGCGACCAGTGGGCCACGTATTACGCGGAGAAGGACAAGACCGCCGACGCGGCCCGCAAGGCCCAGGCCCGCATCGATGAGCTGCGCGCCGCGCGGCGCGCGCTGGTCAAGGCGGCCGCCGGCCAGGCGCATGGTTTCGTCGAGCTGCTGACCGAGTTCGACGCGGAATACGACTTTGTCGGCAACGACGCCGGCCTTTTCTACTTCCGCACCGACAACGCCGCCCCGCGCGGCCGGATCATCGCGATCGACACATCCAAACCGGCCCGCGAGAGCTGGAAAGAACTGGTGCCGCAGAGCGCCGACACGCTCCAGGGCGTGAACATGGTCAACGACCAGTTCATCGCCATCTACCTCAAGGACGCCCACACCCAGGTTCGGCTTTTCGACCCCGCCGGCAAGCCCGTCCGCGAGGTGGAACTACCCGGGATCGGATCGGCTGGCGGCTTCGGCGGCAAGCGCAGCGACAAGGAGACCTTCTACACGTTCTCCGGTTTCACGACGCCGGGCACGGTCTATCACTACGACCTGACGACCGGCAAGAGCACGGTCTGGAAGCAGCCGAAGGTCGATTTCAACCCGGATGAGTACGAGACCCGCCAGGTCTTCTACAACTCCAAGGACGGCACGCGCATCCCGATGTTCATCGTGCATCGCAAGGGAATCGTGCTGGACGGCAATAATCCGACCTACCTGTACGGCTACGGCGGGTTCAATATTCCGCTCACGCCCGGCTTCTCGGTCAGCAACCTGGTGTGGATGGAGATGGGCGGCGTGTTCGCGATCGCCAACATCCGCGGCGGCGGCGAATACGGCAAGGAGTGGCACGATGCCGGCCGGCTGACGAAGAAGCAGAACTGCTTTGACGACTTCTGTGCCGCGGCGGAGTGGCTGATCGCCAACAAGTACACGCAACCGGCCAAGCTCGGCATCGGCGGCGGGAGCAACGGCGGGCTGCTGGTCGGGGCGTGCATGACGCAGCGGCCGGAGCTGTTCGGCGCGGCGATGCCGCAGGTCGGCGTGATGGACATGCTGCGCTTCCACAAGTTCACGATCGGCTGGGCCTGGACCAGTGACTACGGCAATCCCGACAAGCCCGAGGACTTCAAGGTCGCGCTGGCCTACAGCCCGCTGCATAACCTCAAGCCGGGCGTGAAGTACCCATCCACCCTGATCACCACCGGCGACCACGACGACCGTGTCGTTCCAGCGCACAGCTTCAAATTCGCGGCGGCGCTTCAGGCGGCCCACGCCGGTGAGAATCCGGTGCTGATCCGCATCGAAACGCGCGCCGGTCACGGAGCAGGCAAGCCGACGACCAAGATCATCGAGGAGCAGTCGGACCGCTGGGCGTTCCTGGTGAGGACGCTGGGAATGCGAAACGGTACGCCGCAGTAGCCCCCGACGGTCAGAACCGTAGACCGCCGACCGCCGACCGGCGACCGGCGGCCGGGGGACGAAGCCCGCAGGCGGCGGGCCCGTGTCCCGTTG
>CAYOHG010000304.1:0-4864 GCA_964403685.1 uncultured Planctomycetales bacterium | reverse complement strand
CGAGCGCGGTGGCCAGGTCGGCGGCGTCGGGGCGCTCGTCGCAGCGTCGCCGGGCGTTCTGGGCGATCGCGAGAATAGCGCCGATGGGGTTGTTGATTTCGTGCGCCACCCCGGCCGCCAGCGTGCCCAGCGCGGCCAGCCGCTGCGACTGTTCGAAGCGCCGCTCGGCGGCGCGCTGCTCGGTGATATCGACGCCGATGCCGATCAGCTCAAGGGGGTTGCCCTGCGCGTCGCGGACAACCTGAAGCTCTTCGCGCAGCCAGCGCCATTGGCCATCCTCGTGCGCGATGCGATACTCGATTCCGCGGCTCTCGCCGGAGGCAATCTGTCCCAGCGCCGCCTGCACTCGTTCGCGATCGTCCGGGTGCAGCAGCGCCCTCCAATCCGCGGAATCCGTCGTCACGGAGTTTGCCCCGGCGCCCAGCACAGCGCTGACGTTGCCGGTGATGAACGTGATGGCAAAATCGCCCGATGCGCGGCGCGTCAGCAGGATGGCGGGCGTGACCGAGAGCAGGTACTCCAGCCGCTGGCGGGTGCTTTCGAGCTGTCGATTGGCCTCCAGCAGCTCGGCGGTGCGCGCGCGGACGTTTTCCTGCAACTGATCGCGGGCGGCCAGCAGCACCGACTCGGCCAGCTTGCGGGCGGTGATGTCGGTCTGCACCAGCGCGACCCAGCGGTGCGGCTTGTCTCCGAATCCGCTGGCACGCACTTCGAACCAGCGTTCGCCGCCGCGCCCGTCCGTGCGGGCAATCTCGACGGCGCGCTCGTCCGCCGTCCCGGCCAGCACGCGCGCGACCGACTCGCGCAGTTGCTGGAATTCGGCCGGGCGCGGGGCGATCGCGGCGCAAGCGGCGGCGTAGTCGTGGCCGAGCGGGTCGCCCGCCGGGCAGTGGCGGTTCCAGGCGGTGTTGGTGGCGATGAGCACGCCGGCTTCGTCGAGAATTGCAATCTGCTCGCGCAGACCGTCGAGCACGCAGCGGAGGAAGTGCTGCGATTGCCGCAGCGATTCCTCCGAGAGCGTCCGCTCGGTGATGTCCATCGCAAAGCCGATCACGCCGGCGATCTGCTCGCGCTCGTCGCGAAGGGGCTCGAGCACCGACTGAAAAACCCGGTTCATCCAGCGGATCTCGTAGCTGACCGACTCTCCCGCCAGGGCCCGCAGGTGCATGGCGATCGGCAGGAAACCACGATCGTCGGTGCCGAAATACTGGTACAAACTGACGCCGATGTTCGCGTCGGGGGCTGAGCCGAGGGCAGCCAGCGCGCGGCCCTTGCTCGAAGTGAACCGCAGCTCGCGGTCCGTCGACCAGAACACAGCCGGAAACTGCTCGATCGCGACGCGCAGCCGGGTGTCGGCCAGTCGGCGGGCGTGCTCGCTGCGCCGCATCTCGCTCATGTCGAGCACGTAGCCCTCGAAATGCGTGATAGCGCCGGCGGCGTCGCGGTTCACCCGGGTGAAATCGAACAGATCCCGGACTTCGCCATCCGCGCGGATGATGCGGTAGTGCTGCTCGAAGCTGGCCGTGCCGTTGTCGCTGTAGCGACGGACCTCGTCGGCGACGCGCGCCAGATCGTCTGGGTGCACTACGTCGGCATACCGCACACGCCCATTGAGCCACTCCTCGCGGCCGTAACCGAAGAGCTGCGACACGTTCGGTGATACGTACTCGACCGGCCAGCCCTCGGCGGCCTTCCAGCGGAAAACCACGCACGGCCCGCCGGTGAAGAGCTGACGCTCGCGAAGCAACTCCTGCTCGGCGTGCACGCGTTCGGTTACGTCCAGCGCGAAAACCAGCTCGCCAGCCGGCGAGTCGTCCGCGTTGTGCCGCGATACTCGAGTGGCGTGCAGCGTCCGCGCGACGCCGGCGGCGTCGGTCAGCGCGATCTGCGGCGTTCGGGGGCGCAGGAAGGCGATGCGCGAGGGAGGGTCGTCGGCCGCGGATGGTGGGCGAATCGACAAACCGAGCGCTGCCGCCGGTTGCCCCAGCAGGTCGTCCAAAGGCCGACCCAGCAGTTCGGCGGTGGCGCGGTTGGCCCGCACGATGCGACCCTGCGGATCCTGAGTCCAGATACAGGCCGGCAGCGAATCGAACGCCGCCAGCAGGTCTGCCCGTTCACGTCGCAGCTTGATTCCCGACCGGGCCGCCCGCCGCCAGGCGATCAGGAAGCACACGGCCGCCAGCGCCAGGACCGACAGCAGCGCCACGACGGCAGCTGGCAGCGACGCCGGCTCGGCGAGTTGCGCCAGCAGCGCGACCGGCGGGCCCGAAAGCGTCGAGGACATGCGCAGACTCCCCTGCGGCGCACCATCGGCGGCGAAGGTAGCCTCCGCCGGCCAGTGGCGACGGTTATCCTAGCGTCGTTGAACCAAGGAGGAACGCATGCCGCAGCAGCTCATGTTCGTCTTCAACCTGAGCCTGCTGATGGGGCTGCTGCTGGTCGGCGCCATCGCGATCATCCTCGTCATCCTCATCTGGGCCGGCCTGCGCATCGGCTGGTGGCACTGGGGCTACCGGCGTCAAGGGGAACAGGATCGTCGACACGCGCTTCGCGCGGACGGCTCGCGCTATCCGCCGATGGGGCGCGGGCAATGCCAATCCTGCGGCGCAATCTCACCCCAGATACACTATCCCCCCAGCGGCGAGAAGCTGTGCCGCGCCTGCTACGATGCGCGCTACCCGGTGTGGCGCCCGCCGCAAGCTTAAGGAGATGCGCGTGTCGGCCGAGATCACGCTCGAGACGAAGCTCTACAGCGTCAGCGACGACCGTAAGCTCAGCGCCCGCGACCTGCTCGAGTTCTTCGCCCGGCACGGGGCCATGCGCGTCAGTGATCTGCACCTGAAGGCCGGCGTGCCGCCGGTGTACCGCGTCGACGGGGACCTGCAACGCATGAAAGCGCCGTCGCTGGATGCGGCCACGGTGCACGCGATCGCGCGGGCGTTCCTGAGCGATACGGAGTGGCAGAATCTCCAGGCCAACCGCTCCGCGGACACGTCGTACATCACCGACACGCTGCAATTCCGTATCAACATCTTTCACGATAACGACGGCATGGTCCTGGCCATCCGCGCGCTGCAACCCTTGCCGCCGTCGATTGAATCGATCGGGTTCCCCAACAACGTCTGGCAGGACATTTTGGAGCGACAGGCCGGGCTGGTGATCGTTACAGGCGTGACCGGGGCGGGCAAATCCACCACGATCGCCTCGCTGGTCAACCGCATCGCCGAGACGCAGGCCTGCCGGATCATCACGCTGGAGGATCCGATCGAGTACCGCCTCAAGAGCAAGCAGTCGATCATCTCGCAGCGCGAGGTCGGCCGCGACGTGCCCAGCTTCGAACGCGGGCTGCGCGACTGTTTGCGTGAAGACCCGGATGTGATCTTCGTCGGCGAGATGCGCGACCGCGACTCGACCGCCTGGACGCTGACCGCCGCCGAGACCGGTCATCTGGTCTTTTCGACGCTGCACACGCGCGACGCGCGCGGCACGATCACGCGGCTGCTGGACATGTTTCCGCCCAGCCGGCAGGACGAGGTGGCCAGCCAGTTGTCGCTTGGGCTGGCCTACATTCTGTCGCAGAAGCTGGTCCCGCGCAGCGATGGAAACGGGCGCGTCGCTGCAATGGAGATCCTCAACAACACGTACGGCGTTTCCAACCTGATTCGTCTCCAGAAAACCGAGCAGATTTACTCGCAGATGCAGAGCCAGACGCGCGACGTTCCCGAGCAGCGCATGACGACGCTGGAGCGCTCGCTGGCCCGGCTGGTGCGGGCCGGCGCGGTCTCGCCTTTGGAAGCCGAGAAGTACGCCAACCACCCGCAGTCGTTTTTGGACGAAATGTCCCGAGCGGAAGGCTGATATCCGATGACTCGATACCTGTGTTCCCCAGGCGACCCGCCACGCAATGGTCGACAATGCGGCCTCGCACTTCTGACGCTTCTGCTGGCGGGCGCCTCGCTTGGCGGCTGCGACCCCAACACGGGCGCGGATAACGGAAACGACAATTCCGCCGGGGGCGGAAGCGCGATCGACCCGGAAAATCCGCCCGTCACCGGCGGCGCGTGGTTCAAGCCCGAAACCGGCACAACCTGGCAGTGGCAGCTTCAGCCGAATGCGGCGGGGATGCTCAATACAACCTACGACGTGGACGCCTACGACGTGGACCTGTTCGAGACGAACGCAGCGGAAATCGCCGCGCTGCAAGCTGCCGGCCGGCGGGTCATCTGCTATTTTTCGGCCGGGTCCTATGAGGGTTTTCGCCCCGACGCGGGTGATTTTCCGGCGAGTGTGCTCGGATCGCCGCTGGCGGGCTTCGCTGACGAGCGTTGGCTGGATATCCGCTCGGACGCCGTCCGACAGATCGTGTCCGCCCGGCTTGATCAGGCGGTGGACAAGGGCTGTGACTGTGTCGAGCCGGACAACGTTGACGGCTACGCGAACGACAGCGGGTTTGACCTCAGCGCGGCGGACCAGCTCGCGTTCAATCGCTACGTGGCGAACCAGGCGCACCTGCGCGGGTTGTGCGTGGGGTTGAAGAACGACCTCGACCAGGTTCCGCAGCTCGTGGAGTACTTCGATTTCGCGCTCAATGAGCAATGTCACGAGTACGACGAGTGCGAGCTGCTGGCGCCGTTCGTCGCGGCGGACAAGGCGGTGTTCAATGCGGAATACGCGGATGCATTTGTGAACGACGCCATAACGCGGGCGGCGCTGTGCGCCGAGTCGCGCGCGGCGAGGCTGCAAACGCTGGTGCTGCCGTTGGAGCTGGATGATGCGTTTCGGCTCAGTTGCGAGGAGTAGGGGAAAGCGAGAGCCGAAGGCGGGAGGTCGAAGGCTGAAGGCGTGGCAGGAGGGCGGAGGGTCA
>CAYOHG010000303.1:0-4880 GCA_964403685.1 uncultured Planctomycetales bacterium | reverse complement strand
CGCGACGGCCCGGAGAGGGTGAAATCTCGCGGCCCTTCTGGCCGGTGGCGATTCATCAGTTTCTCGCCGCCGTGCCGGTCGAAGGCGGCCTGATCGCCATCGGGCTGGGGCCGGAGCGCTACGGCGGTCAGCGGCTGTGGGAGCTGCCCGTTCCGGACTGGACGGAGATTCCCCGCCGCTTTGCCGCGCTGGCCGCCGCGACGCGCGAAGGCGTGGTCTTCTGCCCGCGCGCCGACCGGATCGCGCTGACCGGCTGGCTGGACGGGCGCACCTGGTGGGAGCGCGATTGGCCGGGCGCCGAGATCCGCGGACTGGACACCAGTGGCGACACCCTGGCCATCTGGACCGACGACGGCGCCGTCTGGCAATGCCAGCTGACGGATGGAGAGAATCTGCGCCGCGTGGAGCTCGAGAGCACCAACGTCAGCGGACTGCGATATTGCGACGCAACGTTGATCATCTGGGGCGGCGACTTCATCTGCGGCGTGTCCCGCGCGGACGGCGCGGTTCGCTGGCGGAGGGTCGTTCCGGGAGTCGGCGGACTTGCGTTTGTCGCCGGGCGAAGCTGGCTGCTGCTGCGGCCGCTGGGGCAGATGGATTGGGAACTGATCGAGTCGGCCGACGGCGAGCCCGTTTTCGGCACGACGCTGGGTGACCTGGGCAGCGTGCTTTGTGCCGGCGTGGATGGGGACCAGCTTCTGATCGCATCGCGCGCGGACGAAGATGCGGAAACGGGCGAGACGCGCGCGGTCGGGTTGTTCTCGTTCGGGTTGGCCGATGCCAGCCGCCGCTGGTCGCAGCGCGTCGTGACGCGCGTCGATGTGAACCTGACGCAATTGCTGGGCACCGCCGAGATCATCCCGCTGCTGCGGGCGGAGCGTGACGCGGAAGCGCCGGCCGGCCAGGATCCCGCACTGGCGCTGGTACGCAAGGCTGATGGCGCGCTGCTGGGTGAGGTCTCGCTGACCGACGAGTTCCGCGCTCATAGCAGCGCCAGTTGCGACCTGCACCTGCTGGCGACGCCGTCGCGCGTCCTCGTGCAGATCGCCGGGAACCTGCTGGCGTATGGCAATTCCGACGCGTCGGCGCCGGCGGAAGGTCGATAGGATCGATCGCATGCGCGGAACGAATTCCAACGACCGGCGCAGCGCGCAATTTCGCCCGCAATGGACCGGGGCACCCGTCGCGCTACTGCTGGCCGCGAGCCTGGTCGTCCCGGCGTTCGCACAGGCGCCCGCGGGCGCGGACCCCGCTGCGGTGGGCTTGCCGGCGGAGATTACTCCGGCCACGCGCGCCGCGATCGAGCGTGGCGTTGCTTTCCTGGTGTCGACCCAGAACCGCGACGGAAGCTGGCGCACGCGCGGTTCGAGCGGGGGCTACCCGGTGGCGATGACTTCGCTGGCCGGACTGGCGCTGCTGGCCAACGGCAGCACGCCGGCCCAGGGTCCCTGCGCGCCTCACGTGAGCAGCGCGTTGACCTATGTGCTCAAGAGCGCGCGGCGCGACGGGCTGATCGCGCAGCTCGAGGAGGAAAGCCACTGCATGCACGGCCACGGCTTCGCCCTGCTGTTTCTGGCCGAGTGCTACGGCATGGAGGAAGACCCGCAGCGCCAGGCCCAGATTCGCGCCGTGCTGCAACGCGGCATCGAGCTGACCGCGCGCAGCCAGAGCCCGGCCGGGGGCTGGCTGTACACGCCCGATTCGCGCGGCGATGAAGGCTCGGTGACGGTAACCCAGGTACAGGGGATGCGCGCCGCCCGCAACGCCGGCATCGCGGTTCCCAAACGCGTGATCGACTCGGCCATGAAATACCTGGAGCGCTCGACCAACCCCGACGGCGGGATCCGTTACCAGATCAGCGACAGCGGGCCGAGCCGGCCGGCGATCTCGGCGGCGGCGGTGGCCTGCTATTTCAACGCCGGGCGCTATGACGATCCGCTCGCGCTGCGCACGCTTCGCTACGTGGAATACGAGCTGGCCCCGGAACGGGCCGACGCTTCGGGCTACTTCGGCCACTACTATTACGCGCACCTGTACATGGCCCAGGTGATGTACCTGCGGGGAGAGGAGCCGTGGCAGAACTACTTCCCTGCCATCCGCCAGGCCCTGCTCGAAAAACAGGATGCCGACGGAAGCTGGGACGGCGACCACGTCGGGCCCACCTATGGCACCTCCGTGGCTTTGCTGATCCTGCAACTGCCTTACAAGAACCTGCCGATCATACAGCGCTGAAGCGCCGCGGGAGGAAACCATGAGCGAGCAGCCGCAGTCGGTCGAACCGCTCGGATCCGGCCTGGAACAGGACGACGTGCGCGACGTGCAGCGGCTGCACGACTCCTATCGCGTCCTGCGCAGCGATCTGGAGAAGGTGATCGTCGGCCAAAGCGAGGTCATCGAGCAGCTCCTGATCGCGCTGTTCTCGCGCGGGCACGTGATCCTCGAGGGCGTTCCCGGTCTGGCCAAGACGTTGATGATCAGCAGCCTGGCGCAGTGCCTGGGGCTGAAGTTCAACCGCATCCAGTTCATGCCCGATCTGATGCCCGCGGACATTACCGGCACCGAGGTGATTCAGGAGGACCGCCGCACCGGCTCGCGATCCTTCCGCTTCCTGGCCGGGCCGATCTTCGCCAACGTGCTGCTGGCCGACGAAATCAACCGCACGCCGCCCAAGACGCAGGCCGCGCTGCTGGAAGCCATGCAGGAGGGGCACGTCACCGTCGGCGGGGTGCGCAACCCGCTGGATCCGCCGTTCTTTGTGCTGGCCACGCAGAACCCGATCGAACAGGAAGGGACCTATCCGCTGCCCGAGGCGCAGCAGGACCGCTTCATGTTCAAGGTGTTCGTCGACTACCCCAGCTATGATGAGGAATACCGCATCGCCGAGCGGACCACCCGCCTGGCCGGCGCGCGGCCGGTCGAAGTATTGCAGCGCGAGGAGATTCTGCGGCTGCAATCACTGGTGCGCCGCATTCCCGCGCCGCCGGCGGCGATGCACTACGCTCTGGAGCTGGTTCGGCTGACCCGTCCGCTCGCCACGCTCTCGCGCAGCCACCACCAGGCCGAGCCGCAGCGGAGCGCGTACGGGCGGCGTGGCAGCTCGCTGGAGCTGATCGATCGCTTCGTCACGTTCGGGGCCGGGCCGCGGGCAGTGCAGTTCCTGGTGCTGGGGGCCAAGGCGCGGGCCGCGATCCACGGCCGGCTGTACGTCTCTGAGCAGGACGTCCGCGCCCTGGCCCATGCCGTGCTGCGACACCGCTTGATCACCAATTACGCCGCGGAGGCGGAGGGCTACGACCCCGACCGGGTGATCGACCACGTGCTGGACGCCTTGCCGATGGGAGCCCTGGGTGAGCATGGCGATGCCGCGCTCGAAAAAGTACTTGGACGCTGAGCTGATCTCGCGCCTGCGCGGGTTGGGGTTGCGGGCGCGCGGGGTGGTGGCCGGCTCCGTCTCGGGCCTGCACCGCAGCGCGTACCACGGGTTCTCGGTCGAGTTCGCCGAGCACCGCCAGTACGTGCCCGGCGACGATCTGCGCTACGTCGACTGGCGCGTCTTCGGCCGCAACGACCGGCTTTACATCAAGGAATACGAGGAAGAGACCAACCTCCGCTGCAATATCCTGCTGGATACGAGCGCGTCGATGGCCTACCGCGGCGCCGCCGCCGCGCGGCAGTACAGCAAGTTCGAGGTGGCCTGCGTTCTGGCCGCCAGCCTGTCCCATCTGCTCACCAGCCAGCAGGATGCCGTCGGGTTGATCGCCTTCGACAGCCAGGTGCGCACGCGGCTCCCGCCGGCCACCGGCAAGGCCCAGCTCAACAGCATCGAGCAGGTGCTCGAGCAGTGTTCGCCGCAACGCCCGACCGAGGTGAAACTCCTGTTTCACGGACTGGCCGAAGAGCTGCGCGAGCGCTCGATGGTGATCCTGATCTCCGACCTGCTGGCCGACCCGCAGGACGTCGTCAGCGGCATCGAGCACATCGGCTACGCCCGCCACGAGCTGGTCGTCTTTCACGTGCTCGACGATGACGAGTGGAACCTGCCGTTCATCGAGAACGTCGAGTTCGTCGGGCTGGAGGACTCGCTGCGATTGCTGACCGACCCGCAGGCGCTGCGCGCCAGCTACCGGGCGGCCCTGGCGCGGTTTGTCGCACGCGTGCAGGCGGCCTGCCGTCGGCATCACGCCGATTACGTGCCGGTCAACACGCGCGATCCGCTCGACGTCGTGCTGTGCGGCTATCTGGCGCGCCGCGCCGGCCGACTGGGAGGGGCTGCGCGGCGATGATCCCGGCTCCACTGGCCGTCGTGCCGTTCGTGCACCCGCTGCTGCTGGCCGGCCTGGGGCTGCTGGCCGTGCCCGTCGTGATTCACTGGCTTTCCCGGCGGCGCTACGTGCGGGTCGACTGGGGCGCGACGCGCTTTCTGCTGCTGGCGGACAAGCAGAACCGCCGTCGCGTGCGTTTTGAACAGTGGCTGCTGCTCGGGCTGCGCATGCTGGCCGTGGCCCTGCTGGCGCTGCTGGTCGCGCGGCCGTTCGTGCAGCGCGGCGCCTGGGCGGCCCTGCTGGGCGACCGCAGCGCTACGCGACGCGTGATCGTCCTGGACGACTCGGCCAGCACGGGCTACCTGAGCGGACCGCGCGACGACTTCCAGCGATTGCGCGAAGCGGCGGAGCGCTTGCTGACCGCGTGGACGGCCGAAGGGTTCGATGCGGGCCGCGTCTCGCTTATGCGCAGCACGGCCCCGGATGAACCCGTGTTCGCGTGGGAATCCGAAGGCGGCTCGACCTACAAGATCGAACCCGCCGAACGTGAAACACGCGGGACGGACATCATCCTGCACCTAAAAGAAGATGCCAAAGAATTCCTGTCCGACTGGAAGC
>CAYOHG010000302.1:0-4909 GCA_964403685.1 uncultured Planctomycetales bacterium | reverse complement strand
GGCACGGCTGTATTTCGACAACATCCCCAACATTCAGAGCAGTTGGGTGACGATGGGACCGAAGATCGGGCAGATCGCGCTGCTCTACGGCGCCAACGACATGGGCAGCGTGATGATGGAAGAGAACGTCGTCAGCCAGGCCGGCGCGACCTATCGGCTCAGCGAGGACGAAATCCGCCGGCTGATCGGCGACGCCGGCTGGACGCCGCAACAGCGCGACCAGTACTACAACCCGATCGATACGTCGGCGCAGCGGAGGCGCAAGGGCGGCGGGCTTGTGGTGCTCCGCTGATCGCAAGAACCGTCGTTTCGCGCAATGCAGCGACGAGGAAGCGCACCCTGGCAATGAACTACCTTCCGCGTCGCGGGCGAACGTCACCCGCGAGACGTCGGCTATCGGAGGCCGTCGAAATATCCTTCGAGGCGCTCGGAATGACCATCGTGAGACCGGCGTAGGGTCTCTCGCCGCGCTCGCAATGACAGTCGCGAGGTCGCCGGGCGCGCCCCACTCACGACCCACTATCCTGCCGGGCGGCGAGCCGCTCCGGATCGAGCACCAGGTCCGCCGGCTCCACGAACCACATCCAGCGCTCCACCTCCCGGTCCTCCAGAGTGACCGTCTCACCGGACGGCCCGTGGCGATGCGCGCTGGTTCCATTCTGCCAGTAGGCGCGTGATTCGGGCAGCGGTTCGCCGTGACCATCCACGAAGAGCGCCGGCAATGTCCCCAGCGCGGGGTGTCCGCCGACGTTGTCGCGGCCCGGCTCCTCGCTTTCGGGCTGGTTGACGAGTTCCGTGCTGTAGCCCACGTACTCGCGCGTGGCGGTGCCCTCGGTCCCGTGACCGGGGTAGCTGTACGCCACGTTGTCAATCAGCGCCAGCACCGCCGCCGAGCGGCGCACCGCCTCGATTCGCCGCCAGTCCGGCCGGCCGTACGGCTCTTCCCAGCCGGGCAGGGTGCTGTTGTCGATCGTCACGCTGTTGTCGAACAGCGAAATCCGAACGCTGCTGAACAGCCACAGGTTGGGCGCGTGGTGCAGGATGCCGGCGTGCGTCCAGCGTTCGGCGGTGTCGCGCGACGGATCGATATTGGGGCAGCGCCAGATTCCGACGGGCGTGAGCATGTTGAAGTCGTTGCGCGCCGAGAACGGCTCGCCCAGATACTCCGACAGCACGATGTTGATCAGCCGCACCCCGCTGACGCCCGGGCCGAGCGTCCAGACGTTCTGGGGCGGCAATCGCCCCAGGTATTCGCTCACGTAAGCGTGAGTGGCCTGCCCCTGCCCGCGCAGATGGGATTCGCACTGAAGCAGCCGGGCCCGCTCGCGCGCCAGCCGCAGCGCCGGCAGCAGCATCGCGATAAGCAGTGCGATGATCGCGACGACCACCAGCAGCTCGATCAGCGTAAACGCGCAGGCGTGCGCCCAGATGTTGCAACGGCGGCGCATGAGTTGCGCCAGAGCGTAACGGCGCAGTCAGCCCGCGGGCAAGTGAATTCCCCGCATCGCCAACCTGCGCGTGGCCACGTCAGGATCGAGAATCGGCCCTGCCCCCCAAACGGATCCGAGCGTTACGAAAAACCGCCCCGCCGCCCCTTCTCCACGTCGCGTCAAGGCACTATCCGCAGGAAGTACACGTCCTGTTCGTTGTTGTACGTCGCCGCGTACGCCAGATTCGCACCGCCGTCGTCGGAGATCATGTGGTAGTAGTCGCCGATCTTGTTCTGATTCGGCCAGCCCACCCAACTGTTCCATTCCTCGCCCAGCGCGCGGTTGGCCGACCAGCTCTGACCACCGTCGGTCGATGAAGCGTAGTACAGCCGACACAGGTTCGTTGCGCCCGACTCGCGCGTGTCGTTCCACACCACGTCGATGCGACCATTCGGCGCGACCGACATCGTCCCGAACCACTGCCACGCGTTGGTGCCGGCGGCATCGTCATTCACCCGCACCCAGTCACTGAACGTGCGGCCGCCGTCGGTGCTGCGGCAGAAGTGCACATCCAGCGGGTCGGTCCCCGCCGGGTCGACGGACGCACAGACGTACACTTCGGAATTGGCCGGATTCACCGCCACCCAGACCTGCCCCAGCAGCCCATCGGGATTCGGACCGCCAAAGCCCCCGATCCCCCCGCCCATCGGCACGAGCGTGTTCTGCGTGAATCGCGGGAACGGCGTGCCGTTCTGGGCGTTGGTCGAGCGGATGCAGCGAATGCCGTCGCCGGTCAGTCCCGCGGTGAACAGGGCTCCGTCCGGCGCCACCGCCAGCGTCCCCCAGATCGGGCTGGAGGGCAGCCGCCGGGGGTTCAGATAGCTGTCGCCGCCGGTGGTCGACCTGGTGAAGATGCGAGTCCCACAGCACCCGGCGGCGGTGCTCCAACTGATGTAGATGAAGCCGTCGCCGATGCCGCCGCTGTTGTCCGTGGTGAACCAGGCCTTGTCGCCGCCATACGCGGGAATCGGCGCGGTCCAGGTCTGCCCGCCGTCGCTCGAGATGAACATATCGCACAGGAAATTCTGCTGGAGGCTGTAGTAGAAGAAGTTCCCGGCGTTGTCGGCGGCCAGGACCGGGTCGCTGCGAAACGTGCCGGGTGTGAACGGCCCGGTGTTCGTCCAGGTTGCGCCGCCGTCGGCGCTGTAGGCATGACCGGCCTGGCGGAAGTTCGACGCGACGGTGTCGAACTGGCGCCAGCCGATGACGATCCGATTCGGATTGGTCGGGTCAATGGCGATCGACGGCTCGTTGGCGGCGTCGCCGGGGATGTTGTTGCCCGCGGCGTCGACGTTGACCTGCACGCCATTGACACCGCGCAGCGCCGCGACGCCGGGATCACCCGGCCGGGCGTACACGGGCGGCACCGCGGGTGGGACATACGGGTCGCCGGGCTTTTCCATGTGCTCGCCGGGTGGAGCAGACACCTCCTGAACGGGCGGGGCCGCCCCGCTCACTGCCGCCAGAACCGCCAGCCCGCCGATGTATGCGGAATTCTTCGACCACGTGGTGCGCATTTGGTTCCTCGCTCTGTTGGCCTGTGTTTCCCGCTCGCCCGAGCCGTTGGAGCGTTCAGTTTACCCCCGCGCGCGACCGTCCGCGAAAAATTTGCGTTGTCGGACAACGTGATCGCTCTCTAGAATCATGGCGGTGACGGTCGGCACGCCCGCGGAGTTCGCCATGCGCCAGGCAGGCCCGGTTCCCATGCCATTCGCGCGCTCGATCCGTCGGCATCTCCTGGCGACACTCGCGGCGGCGGCGCTGGTTGCATCCACCGGGCTGCACGCCGACACGATTCACCTGAATCACGGTGGCGTGCTTGAAGGCCGCGTTCTGGACGAGAATGCCGAGCGCGTCCAGATTCGAACGCTGGTGGGCGTGGTGGCCGTGCCAGCGGACGCGGTTGTTCGGATTGAGCGGGGCCCCTCCGTTTTTGATGAGTACGACCTGAAGCTGCGCGAATGCGGCCCGACCGCTGACGCACGCTTTGGGCTGGGCCGCTGGTGTGATGAGCGCGGCCTGCACGCGACCGCCCGCGAGCACTTCCGCGAGGTTCTGGCACTCGATGCGAATCACGCCGGCGCGCGGGCCGCGCTGGGCTTCATTCGCGTGGGCGATGCCTGGGTCGATGGACGCCGGGCCACGGCGCAGGCGGCGGCCAGCCAACCCGCGGAA
This sequence comes from uncultured Planctomycetales bacterium, assembly GCA_964403685.1. Classification (GTDB taxonomy): domain Bacteria; phylum Planctomycetota; class Phycisphaerae; order UBA1845; family Fen-1342; genus CAYOHG01. The sequence continues at coordinate 1,244 of CAYOHG010000302.1, read as the reverse complement.
GAAGACCCCGAGCAACTGATCGCGGCCATCCAGTCGCAGTGGTTCCGGCGCATCCGGGCGATCCGCGACAATCTTCTGGACGGCGGCATCGACCGGCTGATCCGCAGCGGGCGCAGCAAGATCGTCGAGATTCGCGACCCGCTGGCAATCCTGCCGCTGACGCGCGTGCTCTCCGACGGCAACCTGGTCGCTCGCGAGGCGCTGGTCACGGCGCTTTCCGCGTTTCGCGAGGACGAAGCGACGCTGAACCTGGCTCTGCTGGCGCTGGCCGACGCCGACGCGGACATCCGCTCCATGGCGCTGACCGAACTGGTGAAGCGCGACGATCCGCGCGTTGTTTCGCAGTTCCGCAAGGCACTGGTAAGCGACAGCGACACGCTTATTCGCCGGGCCGCCATCGGCCTGGGGGCGCTACGCAGCCGAGCCGCCGTGCCCGACCTGATTCCCGCCCTGATGGCACGCCGCCGCAAGGAAATCGAAGTCCCCGCGAGCAACTACTTTCAGACTTACCCGGTCGTATTCGACCAGAGCACAGCGGTGGTTCTAGGCGATTCGCACATCGTGCGGCACGCGCCGCAGATCGGTTTCGCCGCCGCCGGCAGCTATGTCTTTCCCACGACGCGCTATGAGACTCAGGAAGTCACGGTGTACCGCACCGAAGTGCTCGAAGCGCTGCGGCGGATCACCGACCAGACGTTCGGGTTCGACGAAGCGGCCTGGCGCCGCTGGCACGAGGAGCAGCTACCATGACCGCGCGCATTCTGTCGGTGCTGGCTTTTTCCACCGCAACGATGGCCGTCGCGATGGCGCAGGACGCAAGCGACCGCGAACTGCTCGCGCGCGCCGCCGCGGATCGCCAGGCCCCGCCCGCGACCGACGCCACCCCGGTATCCGCGCCCGTCGCGGCAAATCCGCTGGACGACGAGGAAATCCTGGCACGGTGCGACGCGACGGTCGCGCAGATCCGCCTGGAGCTGGTCGTGGCGCGAAAAGCGCTGCGGGCCGAAAACCTGGCCGACGCGGCCGCGCGGGCCCATCACGTGCTTGACCTGATCGCCGGCTTGCCCGCGGATATCGACCTCACCGAGCAGGAATTGCAGGCCGAAGGCATCCTCGCGCGCGCCGCGCGCAGCGCGATCGATGTGGAGCGCGGCGGTGCCATCCGCTCCAACGACGCCGCGCTGACCGATCGCCTGCGCGAGGATGAGACCCGCCGGCTGATCGAGACGCGCGAGGCACTGATC
>CAYOHG010000301.1:0-4915 GCA_964403685.1 uncultured Planctomycetales bacterium | reverse complement strand
CGCGAGATGCGCGGGCTGGGTGAGGAGGCCATTCGCCGGCTCGAACGGGCCATGGCCGAGGGCAGCAGCGACGCGATCTTTGATTCGCTGCTGGCGCCGGAGGCTGTCGACATGAACCTGCCGGCGCGGTCGCGCGCTTCGGTATTGCGCGAGCTGGTGCGTCTGGCCGAGCGAACCGGGCTGGTGTACGACTCGCCGGCGATCGTCGAGGCGCTGGAGGAGCGCGAATCACTCTGCTCAACCGGGTTGCCGGGCGGATTCGCGTTTCCACATCCGCGCCGTCCCCTTCCGTACGCGACGGCCGAGCCGCTGCTTTGTCTGGCGCGGGTCCCGGGCGGCATTCCATTTGGCGCGCCGGACGGGCGGCTGACGCACCTGTTCGTGCTGGTGTGCTCGCACGACGAGCGCCAGCACCTCCAGGCGCTGGCCCGACTGGCGCTGATGTTCTCGACGGACTTGCCCGCGCGGCTGGCGGCACTGGACGATCCGCAGACGGCGCTGGCGGACGTGCTTCAGACCGAGCGCGTGCTGCTGGCCGGCCGGAGCGCCTAAGCGGCGCTGGGGTAATCTGATCGAGCGGGGAACGCCGGCGGCGCCTCCCCGCTCGATGGACGACCGACTCGGCCTACGGCGTTTCGCCGGTCGGCGGCTGGTTGCTGGACATGTCGACCACCTCGACCCCGGCGGGGGCTTCGAACTTGAAGCGCTCGGCCTTGATGTCGGCGCCGACCTTGATATCCGTCAGGCTGACGCGGCCCGACTCCTTGCCATCCGGGGCGAACATGACCGAGCGGAGCATCAACCCGGTCTCCCGGTCCATGTAAAAGACGGATTTGTCGGTCGGTCCGCCGGCGGTCTTGGGCTTGACCTGGATAGCGTATGCGTCGCGGCCTTCGACCTTCTCTTCGGGCAGCAGCGACAGGTCGGCCTGCTCATGCCACTGCTTGATCAGGGCCGCGATGTCACCGGTCATGGCGGGGTCGTACTTCATCTTCATCGCGTGCTTGTTGCCATCGGTGTCGGTGACGGTGTAGACGTACTCGCCGTCGCCGACGGTCATCGCCGCCGTGCTCATCTTCATGTGCTGATCGCCGAACTTCGACTCGGTGGTGCCCTTCATTTCGGCGCGCATCAGGATCTTGCCTCCCTGGCGCATCCACTCGGTCCTGCCGGTGAACTCGGTCTTGGAGAAGTTGCCGTCGCCCATGTCGAATTGCTGCTGGGATTTGAGGTTGGCGGTATAGGACGTCAGCTTCTCGTAGGCGGCGATGATCTTCTTCTCGACGTCCTCGACCGTCTCGGCCAAAGACAGGGTCGGCATGGCCAGAACAGACGCAATTGTCAGGATCAAACGACCTCGGTGCGAACGCATGCGGTTCCTTTCGGTACGACACAGCCTCAGGCGTTCCGCCGCTGCGCGAGGTCAAACCCAATCGACCCATACGGCGCGCCGTCGGCGGGCTGGTGGCGGGCGACGCCGGCTGATCGCGCAGCCGGCAGCCGGCGGGGGACGATACTCGAAACGCCCCCACGTGGCGAGCGCCCGGCGGTAGCGGTGGCGGCGGCGGTTTACGCCTTGAATCGCAAGAACGATGGCGCGCACGCCGGCGCGTTCAACCGTCGCTGCGCGAGGTCAGCTCGCCCAGGTAGCGGCCGGACAGTCCCTGCTCGGCGGCCAGTTGCGAATAGGGCATCACGGGGCGCTTCAGGCAGGCATCCAGCAGCGGGCGCACCAGCGACCGCACCTGGCGCTGCTGTTCGGTGATCGGCAGGGTGGCATCGATGACGGAGAGGCCGAATTCGGGCACCATCGCCTCGTACTGATCGAGGATTCTGCGCTGGAACAGACGGAAGCTCTCGTAGGGATCCTCACTAAGTCCCAGGTCCATGCCGGCCTCGTAGTGCTTGAGCTCCGGGCGACCGGAGAGGATCCGCCGCAGCGCCTCTTCCAGCGGCACGCGAAAGTAGAAGGCCGCCGACGGACGCGGTGCGAAGCGGTAGATTCGCCGGACGTACTCGGGGTCGATTCCGCGGGCGGCGTCGCGGGCGAAGGCGGTATAGATGTAGCGGTCGGTCAGCACGACGGCGCCGGCTCGCAGCGGCGGCAGAATGGTGCGTTCGAGCCGGTCGGCGAAATCGGCGGCGTGAATCAGGGAAAAGGTCATCGGACTGAGGAGCTGATTGTCCTTGCCGTACTTGGTGGTCACGCGGACCAGCGGGGAGGAGTTCCACTCGCTGAAGTAGGCAGCATAGCCCAGGCTGAGCACCCACTTTCGCAGGAGGTCGAGCTGCGTGCTCTTTCCGGAGCCGTCGATCCCCTCGACGATGAAGAGCTTGCCGGGGAGTTTCCCGTATTCGCCGTAGCAGCGTTCGCCACTCATGCGAGGCTCAATTCCTGTGGTTGCGGCGCCGCGAGCGGGGCCCAGGTGTAACGCGTGCGCCGCTGGAACGCGGATTCGAAGACATCAGCCTTGCGGTCGGCGTACTTGATGTTGACGGCCGGTTCGTCCTGGGCGGCGATGCGGAAAATCGCGGCGTCGTCGGTCGCCTCGACCGTGACGCCGCTGACGTTCTGGGTGTGCAGCCGGTCGAGTCCGTCGGCGATCCGCAGGATGCCGGCCAGGTGCGCCACCAGGCGCTGATCGTCGTCCGAGAGTTTGTGGAAGTTGCGATGCCGGGGGCTGGGTGCGGCGCGACGGTGGTAACGGCCGATGTTCGCGATGATCTCGACCTCGCGCCGCGACAGCATCGGCAGGTCGGCGTGCACAATCATGTTATAGCTGTGCTTGTGGTGGCCCTTCCAGGCGATCAGCACGCCGATGTCGTGCAGCACGGCGGCGGCGTGGAGCAGCACCCGGCTCTCGCGCCGCGCCCAGCCGGCTACGCCCCCGATCTGCTCGACCAGCTGGTCGTAGATCGCCAGCGCCAGCGTGGCTACGTGCTCTGAATGCTCCTTCTCGTAGCGGCAGCGCTGGGCGAAGCGGCGGACGGCGTCGAGCACCAGAGCCTCGCCACGCTGCGGCCGGTCGGCGTGCACGCCGAGGTCGTCGATCATGTCGAAGAGCAACCCGTCGCGAATGCCGCCGTCGTGCACCAGCAGGCGATCGACGTCCAGGAAGCGCATCAGCCTTTCGACGATGCACACGCCGGCGACGATGATCTCGGCGCGCTGCGCGCTGAGGCCGGGTACGGTACGGCGCTTCTCCAGCGGCATGCGCCGCAGCCAGTCGAGCAGCAGCGCGACCTCGCGCTGCTGAAGTTCGTAGCCGCGCACGGCGAACGGGAAGCGGTCGCTCCCGCTGGCGCTGAGTCCGCGGCGGATGGAAATGCGGGCGAGCGTGGTGAACGTGCCGCCGGTGCCGATCAGGCGATCGGGCGGCCGTGGCGGGGGATCGAGCCGGGCGGCGATCATGCGATCGATGGCGCGGGTCATTTCGCCGAAGCGGTAGCGGCCCGGCTGCTCATCGTCCGCGAACATCTCGCTGAGCCGGACCGCTCCCAGCGGCAACGTTTGGACGCTGTCGATCAACCCGTTGGTGCTGAACACCAGCTCCGTGCTGCCGCCGCCCAGGTCGACGACGGCGGCGCGCGCGTCGCGCAGATCGAACGCGTTCGCGACGCTGGAAAACGCGAGGCGGGCCTCGGTGTCGGCGTCGATCGGCTCGATCTCAACGCCGGCGCGCTTGCGGACCAACGTGATGAAATCGTCGCCGTTTTCGGCTTCGCGCACCGCGGAAGTGCCCACCGCGCGGAGGTGCCCGACGTGGTATCCGTCGGCGACGGCCTTCATGCGCTAGATCGCCGCCAGCGAGCGCTCGACGGCATCGGCGTCCAGTCGGCCGGTGCTGGCGAGGTGGCTTCCTAGCCGCGTAGTTTCCTTCAGGTCCTGAATGATGCGATATCCGCTGAGCGTGTCGGCTTCGGCCACGACCAGTCGGATGCTGTTCGTGCCGACGTCGATCGCCGCGATCCGCGGGTGACGCTGCTGGTACTCGCTGGAGAGTCCGTTGATCGCATCGAGCGGAGACTCGGCGGGCGCCGCGACCGGCTCGGAACAGGGCGCGTGATCCACGCCGCCTGAGTAGCCGTCGCTGGCGACGGTCGCCGCTTCGCAGGAGTCCGCCGGGCCGTGCTGCGCGGCTGCATCGCAGTCGCGCGCGGAGCGGAGCACGCCGCTCTCGGCCGTGATCAGCAGCTCGAGCTGGTCGAACAACTCGCCAGGCGCTGGCGAGCGCCACCACTGCACGAAAGCGCGGTGCTTGCGATCGCGCTGCTCGAGGTAGGCGCTCGTCAGGCGTCGCAGCGACTCGGCGGGGGCAGCGCCGGGTGGCGCTGCATCGGCTGGCGCGGCGGGCGAGTCAGCCTGCGGCAACGGTCTGAGGGGTTCGGTGGGCGCGTTGAGAGCATCCTCCGACTCGGGCGTCGCCTCCGCCGGAACCTCAAGTGACGCTAGCTCTTCCAACCGCAAGGCGATCTCGTGCAGGTCGTTGAGTTCGCCAAGCTGATCCTGGAACTCCTGAAGCCGCGGATACAGTTCGGTGCCGAAGCGCTCGGGCAGGCAAGGCGCGAGGATCTCCAGCGAATAGCGCAGCTTTTTCCCGACGATGCGAAGCTGGTGCACCGCCGGCAGCTCGCGCAGCTTGTCCGCCGAAACCGACCGCGCGGCTTGAATCATCGGAGGCAGCTCGCGCACCGCCAGGTCGCGCAGGGTCGCCGGCAGGTTGCGATCGACATTTCGCTTTCGGGCGCGATGATAGTCGAGCTCGGCCAGCAGGCGTTTGCCGCGGCGCACCAACGTTCGACGCGTGGCCGCGCGGGCCGCGGCGCGAATACGCCGCTGTGCGCGGCGGCGACTTTCGCATGTGACGTCGATGGCGCGGGCAAACGCGGGCTGAAGCTCCGCGGGCGCCAATTG
>CAYOHG010000300.1:0-4937 GCA_964403685.1 uncultured Planctomycetales bacterium | reverse complement strand
GGCGAATGGCCTCCTCACCCAGCCCGTGCATCTCGCGCTGCAACCAGTCCAGCAGTTGGGCGCGGTTGAAGCGCCACTCGCCCCCCACCATCTGGCCCGGCAGCGAACCACGTTCCGCCATGCGGCGCAGCTCGCGCGCATCCTGCCCCAGGCGACGGGCCAGCTCGTCCAGTGTCATGTTGCGATAGGGCATGCCCGGCTTTGCCTGCGGGCGCCGGCCCGTCCGACCGGAATGGCCGTTCGCGCGCCCCGCTCAGCCTACGCCATGCCGCCGCAGAAAGTCCACCGATTCCTGCACGCGGCCGAGGACCAGTTCGCGCGTTTTGGACTCGCCTTCGATCCCTTCGATCTCGATCGTCAGCGGCCCCGCGAAACCGGCCTCCTCGACCAGCTTGAGCACACCGGGCAGAGGCACCGCCCCGCGCCCCAGCGCCGGAAAGTGCCAGTGCCGATAGCCGCAATCGGTGTCCTTCAGGTGAATCGACGCCACGTGGGACATCACCTTGCGCAGCTCGGTAACGGTGTCGACGTTGTGGTTGTAGAAGTGAACGTTGGCAGTATCAAAATTGATGCGCACGTTCGGATGATTCACGCCCCCCAGCGTCCGCACTGCCACGTCGCCGTTGGTCACCAGATCGGGGTGTGTTTCGAGCGCGATCGTAATGCCGTAGCGGGCGGTCACGTCCCCCGCCGCCCGCAGCCGATCGTACACCGTCGGCAGCGGCGTATCGCGCGCCTGCACGGCGGCAAAAAAAATCGTGCAGCCCAGCGCCTCGAAAGCCGGCATCTGGGCTTGAATCTGCGCGGCGAGGTCGGCACATGCTACGTCGCACTGACCGTGCATCGTGGTGGCGCGCAGCCCGTGCGCAGCCAGCGCTGCGCGCGTGGCGGCAATTTGCGCCGGCTCCGGCACGAGGATTTCGACGCAGCCGACGCCGATTGAAGCGAGATGCGCGAAGGCGTCGGATTCGTATGGCTCGTAGCTGCTGATGCGGCAGGCCAACGGGTTCCGCAACACGATCAACTCCCGAAATGCGCCCGATCCAAGCCGCGTCCCTCAGGAAGCGGCGTCCGACCGCTGCCGCCAGGTTTCGCTCGCGGCTGGTCGCGGCCCCGATCGCAAGTAACGCAGCCCGTCCCGGCCAGGAGTCAGTCGTTCAGGATGCGCGAAACGATGTAAACAACGCCACCCGCGGTCACGAGACTGGCGGCCGTCGTCAACCCGATCGCCACGTCCGTGCAACCGGTGGTCTGAAACAACATTCCGCCCGCGGTCAGGGCGGCGGTCCAGCACATCATTCGAGCGAGCGCGGCGCGGTTGATCCACCGATTCACGGGCGTTCTCCGTTGGTCACCCCTGGGCAAATCCAAAAGCGCGCAGACTATCGCCGCCGAGCCGCCGCGCGTCAACGACGGCGCACGGTCCGATGATGCGCGTGTAGAATGACCGCGTGAACTCGGTTGATAAATCCCCTGGCTGTGGTCGCTGTCGCCGGATGACGTCCCGGCCCGGCCGACGACGATCGTCGGCAATCGCCAGTCTTCTGTTTCAGTGCGCCAGTGATGCCCGCATCATCCGCGTCATCGCGCTGCTTGCCCTGTCGAGTTGCCGTCCGGCTGAGGCGCCGCTTCGTACGGGCCAGCCGTACACGAAATCGGGCGACGTTGCCGGGCCGGCAGCGCGGCCGCCCAACATCGTCTTCATCCTGGTGGACACGCTGCGCGCCGACCACCTTGGCACACACGGCCGTGCGGACGCCCAGACGCCCGTGATCGATGCCCTGGCCGCCGAGGGAGTGGTCTTCGAGCGCGCCAACGCCACCGCGCCGTGGACGCTGCCGTCGGTGGCTTCGCTGTTCACCGGGGTATATCCGGGCGTGCACGACGCCACTCAGTACGAGTTGGGGCCCTCGCGCGGCGAATCTGGCATGGAGGTTGCCGGCGTCAGCACGCTGAACGAGGCGTTTGACACGCTCGCCGAACAACTTCAGCATGCCGGCTACGCGACCGCCGCATGTTCCGCCAACCCTTTCATCGTCGAGCGCAACGGCTTCGCCCAGGGCTTCGAGCACTTCGACAGCAGCTTCGCGGCCAATACGACCCCCGGCGGCGTGGTCAACGATGCGGCCGAACGCTGGCTGCGGCAGCGCGACCCGACCCGGCCGTTTTTTCTTTACCTGCACTACATGGACGTGCACGCACCGTATCGAGTGCGCCCCGAGACATTGGCCGGACCCCTCCTGACGCTCGATCAACAGCCTGACAAGCGCGGGTTGACGCGCGCTGAACTCACCGGACATCCCGGCTACTTCGCCAAGACTCGCCAGCTCTACCTGCGCGATCCGCTTCATGAGCAAAACGCGCAGTACGCCGAGTACTACCAGTGCCTCTACGCCGGCTGCGTGCGCGAGATGGACCATTGGCTTTCGGAACTGCGCCAGCGGCTCGACGCCCTGGGAATCTGGCGCGACGCGCTGATCATCTTCACCGCCGACCACGGCGAGGCGCTCGGCGAACACCGCATCTGGACGCACGGGCTAAGCGCCCACCAGAATCAGCTCCACGTGCCGATGATCGTCCGCTGGCCGGGCCAAGTTCCCGCCGGTCGTCGCGTGCCAGCGGTCGTGCGGCTGTTCGACCTGATGCCGACGGTGCTGGAGTTGGCCGGTGCACCGCTGCCGCAGGGCCTTCAGGCGGAATCCCTGGTTGCACTGCTGCGGGAGGATTCGCCGGCTGCCGATCGACTCGCGTTCGCGGAGGCCGTCAAGCAGGACTCCTCGCAGCGCGCGGTCATCGTAGGAGAATGGAAGCTGCTGGTTTCGCGCCAGCACCCCGACGGCCAACTGTTCCATCTCCGTGAAGACCCGCAGGAACAGCGCGATCTGGCGGCGCAACACTCCGAACGGGTCACGGCACTTCGCGCACGGCTCGACCAGCAGACTGCCGCCAACGCCGATCACCCCCGCCCGACGGCTCAATCGCAACGCGCCCCGCTCACTCCCGCCGAAGTCCAGCGCCTGCGGGCACTTGGCTACGGCGGAGCCGACGACGAAGAGCCTGACTCCGGCCCGTAGATCGCCCCGCGGCTGGCTCTGCACACAAGCGTGTGCTACCGTCTGTGCTGGCACGCTGCCCGGAGGAGCGCATATGGGCTCTCAGGCCGTTCGATCTGCAACCCGCCCTCGCGTCGCACTGCCGCCATCGCCCACCGTCGCCGGCCGACTCGAACGCCTGCGCGAGCAACTGTCGCGCCGCAAACTCGATGCCTGGTTGCTGATCCCGCGCACCGACCAGATCTGGCTGACGGGCTTCACCGGCGAAGATGGCCTGGCGCTGGTGACGCCGCGCCACACGCTGCTGCTGACCGACAGTCGCTTCGACGAATCCGCCGACCGCGAGGCGCCGTGGGCGCGGAAGGTTCTCCGCAAGAAGCGCGGACCCGAGGCCACCGCCAAGGAAATCAAGCGACTGAAATTGCAGCGGGTCGGGTTCGATCCGCGGCAAATGGACGTATTCACCTTCAGCGCGCTGCGCAAACTCGTGGCGCCTGCCAGACTGGTGCCCGTCGACGGCCTCGTCCGCGAGCTGCGCGTCTGCAAGGACGCGACCGAAGTCTCCGCCGTGCGCAAGGCGATCGATGTAGCTCAGCGGGCGTACCTCGACCTGCTGGAGTCGCTGCGGCCCGGCATGACGGAGCGGCAGGTTGCAGCGCAACTCGAATTCCTGCTCCAGCAGCGCGGAGCGCAAGGCAGTGCGTTCGGGCCGATTGTGGCGGCCGGACCCAACGCTTCGCTGCCGCACTATGAGCCGGGCGACACGATCATCAAGGACGGCGACGCCCTGCTGCTCGACTGGGGCGCACGGGTGGGCGGGTACGTCAGCGACTTGACCCGCATGGTATGGGTAGGTAGCATCGCCCCACGATTCAAGGAGATATTCGACGTCGTTCGGGAAGCGCACGACCGGGCTATCGACGCGGTCCGACCCGGCGTGAAGGCAGGCGCAGTCGACGCAGTGGCCCGGGCGACGATCACCAAGGCCGGCTACGGGAGACAGTTTGGCCATGCCCTTGGGCATGGGATCGGCTTGGACGTGCACGAGTCTCCCCGGGTCGGGAACAAATCCGCCGAGGTGCTGCAACCGGGCATGATTGTCACGATTGAACCTGGGATCTATCTCCCTGGCGTCGGCGGCGTCCGCCTGGAGGACGACGTGCTGGTCACCGAAAGCGGGCACGAAACCTTGTCCGACCTGCCGCTTTCGCACCGCTGCGCATAGCCCGACGCTCGTGAAACCGACCGGCTCCGCCGGTCCATTCGGAAACGCATTCGATGGACACCGAGCAGATCAAACAGCTCGTCGCCATGATGGTCGAACACGACCTGAATCGCATCGAAATCCGTGAAGGCGACACGCATATTCTTCTGAAGCGCGGCGACAACAGAGCTACCGGCGTTTCGATGATGCTGCCGGCCAACCTGGCCCTGCCAGCCGCGGCAGCACCGGTCAACCCAGCCGGCGTGGCCCCCGCGTCGCAAGCGGCGCAAGCCGGCGCGGCTGCGCCGCCCGAGCGCAGCACGGAAGTGCTGATCCGGTCCCCGATGGTGGGCACCTACTACTCCGCCCCCGACCCGGACTCGCCGCCTTTCCTGAAGGTCGGCGATCACGTCGGCCGCGACAGCGTCGTTTGCCTGATCGAGGCCATGAAAGTCTTCAACGAGATCAAGGCCGAGGTGTCGGGGCGCGTGATCCGCACCCTCGTCCAGAACGGACAGGCGGTCGAATACGACCAGCCGCTATTCGCCCTGATACCGGACTAAACGCCCCCGCGTGGAACGCCAACCTGAATGTTCAGCCGCATCCTGGTCGCCAACCGAGGTGAAATCGCGCTGCGGGTGATCCGCCGTCACCGGTTGATCGAAACCTATCTCGTGAGC
>CAYOHG010000299.1:0-4940 GCA_964403685.1 uncultured Planctomycetales bacterium | reverse complement strand
GGCGCGTGACCATTCCCCTGGCGGACGGCACTCCCGCCGGCGTCCTCGATCCGAGCGCCGCGCTCTTTGAGTTCATCCCCGTTCAGGAGGCCGAACGGGCCGACCCCACGACGCTGCTGGCCGATCAACTGGACGACGGGCGCGACTACATCGTCGTGCTCAGCAACGACACTGGGCTGCTGCGCTACCGGCTGGACGATGTAGTTCGCGTTCGCGGCCGGCTGCACGGGGCCCCGCTGCTCGAGTTCCTGCATCGCGCCGGTCGGGTCGCGTCGGTTGCGGGCGAGAAGCTGACCGAGGCGCAGCTTGTCGCCGCCTTGGAGCACGCCCGACGCGAGTTGGCGCTGGAACCGTTCGACTTCATCGCCGCTCCGTGCTGGGGCGATCCGCCGTGGTATCGGGTGACAACGACCGCCGCCGCCGGCGAGACTCTGGCGCGGGCGATCGACGCGGCCCTCTGCCAGCAGAACGCTGAATACGCCGCGCGGCGTGACTCCGCCCGGCTGGGACCGCTGTCGGTTCGGACCGCACGTCGGGAGGCATTCGCGGAACTGGATCGCCGGTCGGCGGCGGCGCGTGGCTCGACGTCCGAGCAGTACAAGCGAAGTTACCTATTTTTACACCCGGGTGACGATGATCTGGCCATGAGTTCGCGAATAGAACCTGTGAATGGCCCGGTATCGTAGCTGGCAATCAGCGTTCCTGACGATCTGAAAACCGGTCCAAAGTTGCGCAATCCTGTAGGCGAGACGCTGCTCCGGCGCATCGATGGGACAATCAAAACGTTCTCAAATCAATAATTTTCAATAAGTTACTGCCATACCAGTCAGCGGAAGGGGGTCTGTGACAAGCGCTGCGCTGACGTTGGCACCGACCGCCAGCGCGCCGCTTGACGGCTTCAACAAACGTCCTGAACTAACATTTGAAAGATAAAATGGATAAAATTTGTAGCACGGGCCCTTGTAAAAGTACGCAAAGCTGTCATACCCTTCGCGGCGTCGACGGCGTCCGCAAGTCCCAACCGCCGTTGACGGGCCGCTGCCGGGCCTTCTACCCGCGGCGGGGAACGAGAGAGGAATCGCAAGGAGCACAGGTCCCATGAAACGCATGGTCAAGGATGACATGCCGGCGCTGTGGCGGAGATTCAGCAAGACCCGCACGGAGGAGAACCGCAATCGCATCATCGAGCGCTACGTTCCGCTCGTGAACAAGCTGGCTGAAATCCTGGCCCGCCGGTTATGGCCGCGGGTCACGGCCGACGAACTGGCCAGCGCCGGATACGACGGCCTGATCGGTGCCGTCGAGGGGTTCGATCCCCAGCGCGGCGTGAAGTTCGAGACCTATTGCCGCCAGCGGATCGTCGGCGCGATCCGCGACTGGCAGCGCGAGATCGACCCGCTGGGCCGCTCCGGCCGCAACTTTGAGCGGGCCATGAACGCCGCCGAGGAGCGCATCCAGGCGGAAAGCGGCCGCTGCGCGACCAGCGAGGAGCTGGCCGGTCGGATGGGCCTGTCGCTGCCGAAGTTCCTGCGGATGAAGAAGACTATGCTGGCGTCGCATACCGTTCCGCTCGAGCAGCCCGTCGAGCGCAGCGACGAAACGCGCGGCCAGAGTTTCTACCCGGCCGACGACGGTCCCAGTCCGATCGAGCAGACCGAGCGTGAGATGATCCGCGAATACCTGACGCGCGGATTGAAGGAGCAGGACCGCCTGATCGTCACGCTCTATTACTACGAACGCCTGACCATGTCGGAAATCGGCGCCGTCATGGGCGTGAGCGAATCGCGCGTCTGCCAGCGGCACGCCGAGATCATCGAGCAGCTTCGCGCCCGATTCGCTACGCAGGCCCGCGACCTGGTCGCCTGAAACAGCGATGATCGGCAACGCCGCAGCCGCCGCAGCCGGTCGGCACGATCGCCCGGTCAGTCGGCTGCGGCGCCGGCGGCGAGGTCGGCCTCGGCCCGCAGGGCCTCGCGCAGGTTTTCGTGCTCCGGCTCGTCGTCGAAACCGTAGGAGCGCATTTCGGCCAGCACCTGCGCGACTGTCCAGCGGTCGTGGTGAATGCGGTACATCCCGATCGCCAGTCCGGTGCGATTCACTCCCGCCGCACAGTGAACCAGCGCCGGCGCCGTCGCGTCCGCTCTGAGCACGAAGGCGCGAATGCGGTCGCGGTCCTCCGGCCGGCTGGCGCCGTTGCCCGGCAGCGGCACATTCACCCAGTCGAGTCCCAGGGCCTCCGCCGCGGCCCGCTCAGCCTGCGTGCGCGGGTCCGTAGGATTCAGCAGGCAAAGCACGCGTTGAATGCCGTAGCGTCGGGTGACATGCTCGAGTTGCGCGGCGGAGACCTCGCCGCTGCGGTAGAGCTGCCCGGCGACCACGTCGTCAAACCGCTTGGGCGTGAGCGACCAAAACCAGGCGGCCACGCCGATCGCGCTCACCAGCAACAGACCGGCCGCGATCAGGCCGGCCCGCCGGCCAGCCGACGCGCGAATCCGCGCCGATGCAGACGTCTCGGCCAACGGGAGTGTGCCGGCGGCGGATTCGTGCATGTGGACAGGCCTCCCTCAAGAGACGATTCTATCGGCTTCGCGTGCAGTGCACACACGAACGCGAGGTGCCGCCCTTGCTGGCCTTCAGCCCGTTCGAGATGACCGTCCTGGGCGCGATCGGCGTCGCGGCCGGCGTGCTGGGCGGACTGCTGGGCATTGGCGGCGGGCTGATCATGATCCCCAGCCTGGTCCTGCTTCTCGGTGAGTCCTGGCGCGGACCAGCCTCGTTTCACCTGTACAAGCTCGCCTCGCTGCTAACCGCGGTTGTGCTTTCGCTGCCCGCGGTTTGGCAGCACCTGCGCGCCCGGGCCGTCGTGGTGGGTACGCTCTGGAGCGTGATTCCCTTCGGCGTACTGGGCACCCTCGCGGGCGTGTGGCTGGCGGGCGAACTGTCGCGCGATTCGAGCACCCGCCTGCGGCAGGTCTTCGGCGCCTTCATGCTTGTTTCGGTCGCCGTCAGCGCACGGAACCGGCGAGCTTCCTCATCCGGGCAATCCGGCGGCGGCGATCGCTGCCCCCTGCCACGGCGCTGGATGCTGTACGGCGGGCTGGTCGGATTGCCCTCGGGCGTGATCGCTGGTCTTCTGGGCGTGGGTGGCGGCGTCTGGGCGGTGCCGGTGCAGCACTACCTGCTGGGAATCCGCGTGCAATCGGCGATCGCCAACTCGGCCTGCGCGATCGTGGCGATCGCCGCCGCAGCCGGCATGGTGCTGACAAACTGGCTGCGCGATCAGCCGGGGGTGAGCGCCGGGGATGGCTGGATGCTGTCGGCGTGCCTGGCGCCCGGAGCGGTGCTCGGCGGACTGCTGGGTGCCTGGCTGACGCACCACATTCCGACCCGCGGGCTGCGCATCGCGTTCGACGGCATCCTGGCGATTACGGGATTGCGGCTGATCTGGCTGTGATCGCCTGCGGAGACCATTGCTCAACGTCCGATCGGACAGTATGTTACCTGATCCCGCATGTGTCGGGGCAGGCTGTCCGGGTGGGCGATCCCGGGCACCGCAGAATCCGCTGAGGCTCCTCACTCAGTGCATGGCGCCAGACGGCGTATCGCCCGCTCGTCTCGGCACTGTGCAACGCCGTTGCAGGACCACCGCATGGTTGATGCCAACATTATTCGTGACCTGAACATCGACGACGCCGAACTCGACGCGCAGATCGCGGCGGCCTTCGGCGACAACGTGCAGACCGATCTGCTGGAACAGCAGCTCGCGGGCCCCGCCGGACCGGTCGAGCACGAGGCGATCCGCAAGGCTCGCGTGGTCAACATCGCCGGCAACGAGGTGGTTCTCGACGTCGGAATGAAGAGCGAGGGGCTGGTTGATATTTCGGAGTGGGAGAATCCTGGGGCGATCAAGCCCGGCGACATCGTGGACGTGCTGGTCGAGGAAGTCGACCCGGACACCGGCATGGTGCTGCTGAGCAAACGTCGCGCCGACCGCATTCTGAACTGGAAGCGCATCGTTGAGTCCTGCAACGAAGGCGATCGCGTGCGCGGCCGGGTGGTGCGCAAGATCAAGGGCGGGCTGCTGGTGGACATCGGCGTGCCCGTCTTCCTGCCCGCGTCGCAAGTGGATATCCGCCGGCCGGCCGACGTGGGCGACTACATCGGCCAGACGATTGAAGCCAAGGTCCTGCGGATCGACAAGGAGCGCCGCAACATCGTCATCTCGCGGCGCAAGCTGCTGGAAGAGGAGCGCAACGCGGCCAAGGAGCGCCTGCTGGCGGAGATCGCCGAGGGCCAGCTCCGCAAGGGCGTGGTCAAGAACATCGCCGACTTCGGCGCCTTCGTCGACCTGGGCGGGATCGACGGCCTGTTGCACGTGACCGACATGTCCTGGGACCGCATCGATCACCCCAGCAGCATGCTGCGGATCGACCAGGAAGTCGAAGTCATGGTGCTCAAGATCGAGCGCGAGCGCGAAAAGATCGCGCTGGGCCTCAAGCAGAAGACCGAGAACCCCTGGCAGCGCGTGGCGGAGCGCTACCCGGTCGGCACGCGGCTGCTCGGCGAGGTCGTCAACATCGTCAACTACGGCGCCTTCGTGAAGCTCGAACCGGGCGTCGAGGGCCTGGTGCACATCTCCGAGATGAGCTGGACGCGGCGCATCAACCACCCGTCGGAGCTGGTCAAGCCCGGCGATCCGGTCGACGTCGTCGTGCTGGACATCAACAAGGACAAGCAGGAAATCTCGCTCGGCATGAAGCAGACCGAGCTGAACCCCTGGACGATGGTCGCGCAGAAGTACCCTCAGGGTACCGTCGTCGAGGGAACCGTCCGCAACCTGACCAATTACGGCGCGTTCGTCGAGATCGAAGAAGGCATCGACGGACTGCTGCACGTCTCCGACATGAGCTGGACCAAGAAGGTCAGCCACCCGTCCGAGG
>CAYOHG010000298.1:0-4941 GCA_964403685.1 uncultured Planctomycetales bacterium | reverse complement strand
GCGCTGTATCGACGTGCGCCTGGACCGCGGCCAGCAGCCCGCCGGCACGACCGATCGCCACCAGACGGTCCAGCATCGCAGACCCAGCCAGCGGCATCAGCTCGACCGCCCGCGCGGCGGCGTCCTCGGGCCGCGCCTCGGACAGCAGGTCGAGCGCCATCTCCCAGAAACGGGCGTGGTCCGGCAGCCGCGCGATGACCTGGGCGGGATCGTTGGCGCTCCGCAGCGCATGCAGCGCGGGGGCGCGGCCCTCGGCGCCCTGGCCGGGCTCAGGCGCCAGGCGCGCCAGCAGCAGCATGCACGCAAACGCTTCACCCGGCCGGCGAGCCTGGATCGACGCGATGTACGCGGCGATTTGCCCGCGGATGCGGTCCAGCAGTTCGACCGACGGCGCGCGCTTGTCGCGGCGCTGGTCGCGGAGGTAGCCTTCAATCGTCATCAGCCAGTCGAGCGGGTCTCGCTGGGCGGCGAAAGTCTCCCAGGTCTCGTCCTCACGCGTCCGCACGGAGTTGCTGTAGCGCAACAGCAGCGGCGAGCGGCCTTCCATCACGATGTTCGGGCATTTCTTGAGCTGCCCACGGACGCGCGTCCACCACTTGGTCCACGCGGCCGGCGACACGTAGCGCGGCACCAACTCGTCTTTCAGTGTCTCCTGGTCGATCTGCTCGCCGTGTGCGTGAATCAGGCCGACCACGACGCGCTGCGGATCCTGCTCGACCAGCTCCTTGAGTCGCTCGGGGCGCAGGGCGCGCAGCACGCGATAGTCGTCCGGGTCGATGCGGTCGAACTCGCGGGCCAACTCGGGCACCGGCAGCGTCTTCGGCCGACCGTCGCGGCGGATACGCACACTGCCGGTCTCCAGGTCAACCTCCGCAACCTCGACGATCACACTCTCGGTCCGGCTGATGAGCGGATCCCCCGTCTTGAGCTCCAGCGCCAGGTCGATCACGCGGACGGCGTTGCGCGCGGCGCGCCCGGTGGTCAGCCCGGAGGAATCCAGCAACGCCTCGATGCCCGCGACGTCGGCGAAAGCCTGCCGATAGAGCTCGATCGCGCGCGAGCGCAGCTCTTCATTCTGCGGATCCGCCAGCAGCGAGACCCGTGCGATCGCCAGGGCCGCGCGGGCGTCCACCTGCAACCGGCCCGCGTCCAGCGCCATGCGGCCGATCGCCGCGACGCGCTGCGAAAGGCCGACCTGCTCGAAGTGGCGAAACGGAGCCACCAGCTCGGTAAGCTGGAGGTTGCCGCCCTCGACCAGTTGCATGCAGTTCAGTTCGAACGCTTCGATATTGCCCTCGCGGGCGAGTTGCATAAGGGTGCTGCCGGCGTCCGTCATCGGGTGTATTGACTCCCTTGCAAACCGGTAGTCTAGCCGATTTCGAGCAATCGTGCATGCCACTACCCGGCCACAACAACTGCCGGCCGTCGGGGCCTACTTCGGCGAAGGCTCATCTGGGTCGTCGAGCTTGTCGCGCGCGGCTCGCTTGGCCCGCAGCAGCCGCGCCGTCATGTCGCCTTCCGAGGTCGGGGCGGGCTTGCGCGGCGGCCGGGCGACGACCGGCTTGTCCTGCTCGCCGGCACCGCCGAGAACCTCCTCGAGCTTCTCACGCGACTGTGCGGGCGTGCTCGGTGCGTCGTAGCGGGCCGAACGCGACGGGGCCGGGCCGCTTTCGCCCGGCGCTTGCGGTGCGCGCTGTTCGCGCTGCTGTTGCCGCGTGCTCTTCAGGGTCGTCAGCACCGCCGCCGTGCTTTCCCCGGCGCCGCGGCCGCCGGAAATCTCCGCCACGTAGCGGCGCGCCTTGCGCAGCAGCTCGAGCGGGTTGATGGCGATCCGCCGGATGGCTACGTCGAGAATGAACAGCAGCAGCGTCAGCCGCAGCAGCTCCTCCCAGAGCGGGCGGCGCATTTCGGCCGGTCTGAGCCCGCTTCGGTCGAAAACGCCGGCGGCATCCACCGGCGAAAGCACGCGCCCGCCGGTGCGCCCGGCAATCGCACTGAGGCGCGCCTCGCTGGCGCTGAGCTCGGCATACTCCGGCTAATATGCGACGGAGACGCCGGTCTGCACGCTGCCGCGCTGGGCCTGCCCGTCCTGCTCGTATCCGTAGCTGAGGCTGAAGACGTAACTGCCGGGCTGGCGCGCGTCAAACTCGCCCGAGAACCGCCCCGGTCCGGTTTGCACCAGTGTCAGCGGGACGGGTTTCTGATCCGGGCCAAGAATCACGCCGTTCAGATGGGTGAAGTGCGTGTCGCCCAGGTCCGTGCCGATCGCGTCAAGCTGCACCCGCCCGCGTCCGCCCTGAACGGTGGCGGCGACGTCGAACTGGCTGCTGGCCGATGGTCGCGAGGCCCACCGGACGATCTGCGACCAGAGCTTGTTGAAGCCGCTCCAGCCGGCCCACTCGCTTCCCCACCGTGTCCACATGCCGCTGGTGAACGCGACGGTCTTTCCCAATCCCGCCTGCCAGTGCGCCAGCACCGGGTCGACGTCTCCTTCCACGCTGGCGCGCGCCAGCGGCATCTGCGCCAGCGGCTTGATCGTGGTAAGCACATATCCGCCCAGCGCGGGGAACCCCTCCGCGCCGACGTTTTCGAGCACACTGGAAATCGCCGGCGCGCGGGCCGGGGTGAACGGATTCTCGTTGATCAGCGAGCGCCGCACCATCCGCGATTCCTTGATGAAGATCTGCGGCACCTTGCTGTAGTCCTGCGTCGTGTAGAACTTCCCGCCGGTCTGCGTGGCGATCCAGTTCGCCTTGCCCACGTCGACGAAATGCCCGCCGAATCCGATTGCGACGGTGGTCACTGTGATGCGGGCATCCTTGAGCTTCTGAATGGTGTCCGGCCGCGGGGCCTGCGGGTCGAAGTCGGAAACGATGATCATGTGCCGGGTGGACGCGTCGGGCCGGGCCGCCAGGGCCTCGGCTGCGGCGCGGACCAGCGGATCGAAGTCGGGCAGGTCGCCCATCGACATGCGGCGGATGGCTTGGACGATGGCGCCCTTGTCGCCGACCGTCTGGAGCGGGACGACCCAGTTCGACAGATCGCTGCCGGAAAACTCCCAGCTCAGTACGCCGACCAGGTCGCGGCTGCTGAGCGTTTTGACCGCGGCGATGGCGGCGCGTTCGCCGATCGAGTTGCCCTGCGGGACTTCGCTGGAATGCATGACCAGGGCCAGGGCGCCCTTGGGGATCTGCTTCTTGCTCTTGACGTCGAAGCTGACCGGCATGACTTCTTCGAGCGGGGTGTCCATCCAGCCGCCGGCGCCGAACGACTCGTCGCCGCCGATCATGACCAGGCCGCCGCCCAGCTCGCGAACGTAGGACGCCAGCGCTTCGCGCTCCTCGTCGCTGCCCAGGTGGGCGGGCACGTTGGACAGGACGACCAGCGAGTAGTTCAGCAGGTTCACGGCGTCGAGCGGGCGCGTGCCGACGATTTCGACGTCGGCGACGATTCGCTCGCGTTCCAGCGCCCGAGCCAGAATCCGGGCGGATTCGAGGTCGTCGTCGGTCTCCGCGGTGTTGCCCTGAGTCAGCACGAGCACGCGCCCCTGCCCCGAGACCACCGTGAACGCCTGGCCCTCATTGTTGGCGGCGATGCTGTCGCGACCGGCGTCATCCGGCTCGTACACCGCGCGGAACCGGTAGACCTTTGCGACGTGCGCGGGAACCGTCAGCTCCAGACGGTTGTAGCCCGCGCTCAGCCGCACCGGAAACCCCACGCCGGCCCCGTCACGAGCCAGGTCGATCAGCTCGTCGCCCTCGTACAGCAGGATTCGCCCGCTGGAAGCCTGCGTGGCGCGCAGCACGATCTGAAGCTTGATCGGCTCCTCGACGTTGGCCACCGGCGGCGCGCTAAGCCGTTCGAAGATCACCTCTTCGCGGTGCTCGTAGCGGATCGGCAAGACGTCGATGGGCACGCCCATCGCAGCGAACTGCTCCGACTCTACCAGTGCGTCGCCGACGTTTTCGTTGCCGTCCGACAGCACCACCACGCGCCGCATCACCTCGCCGCCGAACAGCGCCGCGCCCATGCGCAGCGCGGCGGCGAGGTTGGTCTGGTCGGGCTCTCCCGGCGAACTGACATACTGAATGCCCAGGCCGGGCATGGGAAGCTGCTCTACCGCGGCGCGTGCATCGAATGCGACCACACCCAACTGGTCCTTGTCCGGACGCAGCTCTTTGGCCGCCATTTCGATGAACTTGAAAGCCTCGTCGGCCGCCGCCGGCGGAATGCTCCGCGAGCGATCGACCACGAAGAGAACGGAGAGGCGGTCGCTGCGGCGCACACCGTGCAGACCGGCCAGCGCCAGAACGATGCAGGCGATTACCAGGACGCGCGCGATGACAGCCAGCGTCGCGCGGATCGGGCCGAGCCCGGACAGCGATCGCCAGGCCATTGCCAGCACCAGCGGCAGCACCGCCAGCAAGGCGAGGTAACCGGGCGTCTCGAACTGCACGAAACCAATCAAGAGCGGCCCGGCCATGTCCGCCGATTATCGTCCGACGTGGCTGGACTGCAATCGCCACCTGCCGTCCCGCCGCCGGTAACGCCGGCCAGTGACGGTGATGGTCTACTCGCGCCGCCAGGTCGAGTGCGCCTGCGCATCGATGACGACGACGCGATTGTTGCCGGAATCCACAATGTAGGCGAGACCGGACGAATCGACCGCCAGCGCCCAGGGATAGGCCATCTCGCCGGCGCGGCGGCCGGCGCGCCCCCAGACACCCAGGCTGACACCGTCCGCGCGGAAGCGCTGCACGCGATTGTTCCCCTGCTCCACCACGATCAGCGATCCGTCAGAAAGCGGCTCGACGTTATAGGGAAATCGCAGCTCGCCCAGGCCCGTCCCCAGCCGTCCGATGCTCCGGAGCATCTGGCCGTTCGCGTCGAACTGGACGACCCGGTGATTGCACGCGTCCGCGACCCAGAGCGTTCCGTCCG
>CAYOHG010000297.1:0-4949 GCA_964403685.1 uncultured Planctomycetales bacterium | reverse complement strand
CGAGGGCTTCCGCACCTTCCGCGACATCGAGGACACGTCGGGCATGCTTTTACTGTCGGATGACGCGTTCCCGATCGACGAGCCCGCTCTGCGCAAGAACCTGCTCAAGGGCGAAGCCGCCGCGCTGCTCAGTGCCCTGCGGGCGGCCCTGGCCGAGCTGACGGACTGGAACCCGCCGGCACTGGAGCAGCTCATCCGCGGTTTTGCCGAAGCCCGGACGCTGGGACTGGGAAAAGTCGCGCAACCGCTGCGGGTCGCGGTGACCGGCGGCACCGTCAGTCCGCCGATTTTCGACACGGTGGCGCTGCTGGGTCGCCAGCGTACCTTGCGGCGGATCGATCGCACGCTGGCGGAGCTGGCCCGGCAGGTGGCTGCGAGCGGATCGTGAACGGGCTCAAGAGTAGCGGTGCATCGCCAGCGGGGCGGGGCACGCCGGCGCTTGCGGCCAGTCACCCGGCCAGTAAGGTCTGGTGTTGACTGAAGCTGGAAAAGCGCAGTGAGGTTGGTCGACACGAAGCGGGGTGCATCCCGCGCGGAGGCGCGCATGGCGGGTCGGCTGGGGAGGCATCGACAGACGGGACGCGCTCTGCTGGGCCTGATGCTGCTGTTGGGCGGCGCGTGCGCGGGTTGCGGCGGAGCGGTGGTCGGCCGCTGGTACATGCAGCGGGCAATTCCCAACGCGGACGTGTTCGCGATTCAGGACGCCGC
Organism: uncultured Planctomycetales bacterium; assembly: GCA_964403685.1. GTDB lineage: Bacteria > Planctomycetota > Phycisphaerae > UBA1845 > Fen-1342 > CAYOHG01. The sequence goes on along the minus strand of CAYOHG010000297.1, from coordinate 4,241 downwards.
GTTTAATCGCGATGGGACCTTCTCAGCGCGGCTCACGCTCGATGGCCGCACGACGGACGAGCGTGGCACGTATTCGTTCAATGGATACCGGCTGACGCTACGGCCGCAGGCCGGCGGGGCGCGCAGCTACACCGCGGCGCTCAAGGGCTTCACGCTCGACGTGATCGACGGCGAGCGCAAGGTGATCCTGCGCAAAAAGGGATAGCGGGCGATGGACGGCGCGGGCCAGCGCGTGCGCGTGCAGTACACCGGGCGCGTTCAGGGCGTGGGTTTTCGAGCGACCGCCTGGCAGACGGCGGGCGGATTCCGCGTCAGCGGCTTTGTGCGCAACCGTCCCGACGGCACGGTGGAGCTCGAAGCTCAGGGGGACGCCGGCGAAGTGAACGCGTTTCTCGACGCTCTTGCGGCGCGCATGCGTGGGCACATTGCGCGGAGCGAGCGCAGCCTCGTACGGCCGCTCGACGGTGAGGCGGGTTTCCGCATCGAATATTGAGCCTGGGGCTCGGGTTTGTGTGGGCGGGTCCGGCCTGCCGCTCAACTGGGCGTCTGCGCCGGCGTCTCCACGCTGTCGGGCGGCGGCGCGACTTCCCGCTTCGGCGCCGTCTTGCGATAGTTGTCCATCAGCTCCGGCTCGGGGAAGCAGCGCGAAAGCTCGAAGCCGACCCGCTCGCACTCCAGTGCGAAAATCTCCCGGAGATCGTCGTAGACCGCGTGCTTCAGCGGCAGCGGCAGCGAGTTCCACAGCCGCACCTTGCGGACCGTGTCGAAGCCGGAGCGCGGCACCGCCAGGAACCACTGCCGCAGCACGTCGGCGGTGCATTGCTCGAACGGAGGCAGGCGCAGTTTTTCATTGAAGACGAGATCGCGGCCCTGGTTGTAGTTGCGGTGCAGGTCGTAGGCCACGTAGTAGAGCGCGTCGTACTGAGCCAGGTTGCTGTCGGCCAGGTTGGAGAAGGCGCTCATCAGCACGCCGAACAGCGCATTGCGCACGTCGGCCTGGCTGTAGTCTTCGCGGAAACTGTCGAAGACATAATCGCGCAACGGCTTGTCGAAGGCGGTGTTGCGCTGCCCCTGGCTGGTGGTGTCGTATTCGCGGCGCAGGTAGTTGTAGTAATGCGAAGCGTCCTCGATGCGGCCGGCGAAGTAGAGCAGCCGGATGGCCTCGGCCAGGAAGTTGACGTGCCCGGAACGAAACGTGCCGCCGACGCCCTTCTGCTCGGGGTCCGGGTCGATGCCCTTGGCGTAGCTGAGGAAGGCGCGGTGCATCGGCTCGATGAAGTACAGGTCGGGGTTGAAATTGATGTAGGCCTTGTTGATCTCGCGGCCCGAGGGTTCAAAATCCAGCCGGTTGCGCAGGTACAGGTTGTGCAGGCTGAAGAAGACCAGCCGGGCGGTATTGGTCTTGTCGTTACCGAAGTCGTTGATGGTCTGCTGCGAGCGAACGAGTCCCTCGTTCAGCCAATAGAGTGAATGCGCATCGACCAGGCGGAAGTCGATCGGCCCGAACAGCGCAATCAGGTCGGCCATCTTCTTCGGGTCGAGCTCGTAAACGTCGCGCAGCACCTTTTTCTGGACGAACTTCACCAGCGCCGCGCCGGCCGGATCGCCCTTGCGAACGCCGACGATCTGATCAAAACGCTCGATGCTGGCGGCATCGGGATCGGGCGTCTCGTCCTGAAGTACCTGCGACAGCATCGACGGCGGGTCGGTCAGCACGCGGTAGCGGTACAAAAAGGTCCAAGCCAACCCGTCGGACTGGCTCCAGTAGCGCTCTTCGTCGAGCTCCTGGTCGTCGACGACCGCGTTGATCTCGCGCAGCGCGGTGACCATGGCGCGGGCGTCGGGCTGCTGGCTGTAGAGATCGGCCAACCGGTCCGGTGCGTTGGCGATCTGCATCATCGCGTCGCGAAAAGCGCCCATGACGATGTAATAGTCCTCCGACATCGGCGCTTCGAGGTCGGGGTTGGTCTCCGCCGCGTCGGGCCGGCCGTCTCCGTCGGCGTCGAGCGCTTTCTCCCACGGCCGCAGCGTGCCTTCCAGCGCGCGTTTCTCGCGGCGGCGCTGGGCCTCGACCTGTAGCGCCTGGGTCATCGCGTCTTCACCGATTTGAAGCTCCGACTGCTTGACGCGCTCGCCCGGGCGGTAGTCGCCGAAGGGGTCCGGCGGCGGCCCGAGCACCAGGTGCATGCGATAGGCCCAGTTGCGCTTGTAGGTCATGTGGTGTTCGTCAACCGTCTCGCTCATCTTGTTGACGTAGATCCAGGCGAGCTGCTTGTAGAGGTTCGTCGAGTTGCGGTTGAATTTGATGCCGTAGTCGCGCAGCAGCTTCACCCCGTTGTAGACCCAGTTCCAGCGTTCCTCCGGAGTCCAGGTGGTGACCGAGATGTTCCAGGCCATGTTCCAGGCCTGGAATTCCCAGACGGAGGGGAAGTGCGGCTGGAGCATGCAGATCCAGTTGGCCAGTTGCATCGCGTCGAAGTGCCGGCCCTGGTTCTTGTACTGCTCGGCCCGCATGAAGGCGATGTTGGTGATCAGGCCGCGGAAGGCGCCCAGCGCCTGAACGGCAAAGGCGTATTCCGGCGGGATGTTCACCTGCGAGGCGAAGGCCCCCTGCGTTTCCAGCGCGGCGCGGTTGGCGTTGATTCCCGGGGTGAAGCGCGCGGTGGCCAACAGCAGGGCAGCCCCCAGCGCGATCGCGATGAACTGCACGGCCCGCGGACTCATGGCCAACTCCCGGTCAGACGGTGACTTCGGCTACCTCTCGATTGTAGAAGATCAGCCAGCCGGGCAACGCCAGCAGCGCCAGGCCATAGGTGAGCGTGCGCAGGGCCGCACTGGCGACCGACTCGGCCCGGATGGCGAACCCGTCGACCAGCAGGCTGGTGCCGTTGTAGCGCGTGAAATCCGGCAGCAGCAGCTCCAGCAGCGGGGCCAGCAGCGCGCGGATGTAGGGCCCGGCCGTGCCGTAGGGGTCGAGCTGCGGGTCGTAGACCTCCATCTTCGCGCCGATCACGTCCAGCCAGTCGGGCTTGAACGAGCAGAGCACGTAGAGCAGCAGCACCGTCACGCTGGCGGTGGGGAACGACACAAAGGTGCTGAAGAACAGGCCCAAGGCCGCCAAGAACGCCAGCCGCATCAGGATCAGCAGCACGCAGCCCAGGTAGTTGCCCTCGAAGGAGCCGACGCGATAGAGCAGTTGCAGGCCGTCGGTGCCCTCGAAGTAAATCGTGATGTTTTCGGTCGGGTTGATCACCCCCAATGCGGCCCGGCCGTCCTTGACGACCTGGATCGGGATGAAGAACTGGTGCACCTGGCCGTGCCGTTCGCGCGAATCGAGCATCATCTCGACCCCGCCGGTCTCGGGGTCGACCACCGCCCAGGTGATCGGCAGCAGCTCCTCCGGCGGGATGGGCGTGCCGCGCGCCTTGAAGCGCACCTGGTAGACGCGGCTGGACTCATCGGGCGCCGGCAGGTCCGTGAATTCGAACAGCCGCCGCTCGCCCGGCGCGACCTGCCGCCAGCGCTCCTGCAAGTCGTGCTCAGCCTGCACGCGGGCGAGCTCGGCGCCTTGCGAAAACGTGCGGCCCTGCTGCACCTGCTCGTCGATATAGCGGCGGGCTTGCTCGGCGAAGTCGGGCACGATGGGCGTGCCGGCGACGCGGGCGGTCCAGATCGTATCTTCGAGCTTGACGCGGTCGCGCTCGAACTGGGCCGGCCGGTTCTTGACGAATACCGCCAGCGAATAGACCGCCAGCGCGCCGGCCGTCAGCAGGGCGAGGTTGAGGAACGTGATGCCCAGCCACTTTCCCAGCAGGATCTCAATCCGCGCGACGGGCTTGGTGACGATCAGGTGCAGCGTTTTTGTGCGGAATTCGGTCGACAGCGTCGCGCATGCCAGAAAGACGGTCGAGATGCCCAGCAGGAAGCCCATTGCGCCCAGCGAATACGCCAGGAAGGTTTGCAGCCGGCCCGAGACGGTCTCGTCGCCTTTCAAAGCGAAGGGCAGTTGCGTCACGATCAGGACGAGCAGCACAACCATGACCAGGACGATCCGCATGCGGACGCCCTCGCGAACGGTCAGCCGCGCGATCGCCAGTGCGTTCTTCATCGCTTCTCTTCGTCGCGCTCGCCCAGCAGGCCTTCCAGTACGTCGCGATCGACCTCGGCCGTGGGTGGCGAGGCCGCCTCTGTTGATTCGGCGCTCCGCTCGCCGGCCGGGGCGCGCTCGCTCAGCAGGTCCG
>CAYOHG010000296.1:0-4960 GCA_964403685.1 uncultured Planctomycetales bacterium | reverse complement strand
TGATGTCGTACCACACCACCGTACCGTCGAAGTCATCGACGCCCCAGTTCAGCGCGAGCTGGGAAAGCTTGGGCGACTGCATGATCCAGAAAGCCTTGATGTGCGGCACGTTGTCCAGCATCAGCCGGGCGACCGCCAGCGTGCGCAGGTCGTCGAGGCCGGTCGGACCGGGCAGGTGGGCGAACTCGCTGCCATCCGGGATGAACGACAGCGGTATGCAGCACTGAAACGCGGCCCGCGCGGGACCCGCTCCGCTCTCCATGCGCCTCAGTGACTCATCCTGATGTTCGCGCAGCTTGAGCAGGTGACGCACGCGCTCCTCGAGCGATTCGATGTGGCCGTAGAGCATGGTGGCGTTGCTGGGGATGCCCAGCTCGTGGGCCGCGCGGTGCACGTCGAACCAGTGCTTCTCGCCGACCTTGGCCTTGAACGCCTCGGCGTGCACGCGGTCGTCGAAGATCTCGGCCCCGCCGCCGGGCAGGCTGTCCAGCCCCGCTTCGCGCAGCGCCGTCAGCACCTCGGCGATGCTGCGGCGCGGCTGGCTGATGCGCGTGAAGTGCACGATCTCGATCGCCGTGAAGGCCTTGATGTGCAAGCCGGGACAGTCGGCTTTGATCGCGCGGCACATGTCGGTGTAGAACTCGAACGGCAGCCGCGGATGCAGCCCGCCGACGATGTGCACCTCGGTCGCGCCGCGCTGGACGGCCTCGCGCGCGGCGGCGACGATCTGCTCGAGCGACAGCTCATAGCCGCCCGCCACCGGCTCGCCGTTCTTGGGGTACGGCCGGTAGAACGCGCAGAACTTGCAGCGCAGCACGCAGTAGTTCGTGTAGTTGATGTGGCGGTTGATGTTGTAGTACGCGCTTCGGCCGTGGCGACGCTCGCGGACGACGTTCGCCAACTCCCCGACCGAGAACACGTCGCGCGTGCGATACAGAGCGACCCCGTCCTCAAAGGAGAGCCGCTCGCCGGCGAGCACCTTGGCCCGAATCGGCGCGAGCGTCGCATCCTGGTAGCGTTCCAGCGTCGGTGTCATGTGCGTCACTGCCCTTGCAGCGCCCGAAGCAATTCGGCTCGGATGCGATTGTAGCCGACCAGAGCTGGCAGATGACGGTCAGCCGTTCTGCACCAGTGCCGCGCCGGACGAGGTCGGCCGATCGACCGCCGCGCGGCGGATGGCGCGGGCTGCGCCGCGCGCCATGACGGTGGCCCAGGCAGCCAGCGCGGCCTGCACGATCAGCCCGTACAGCATGGCGCGCGGATTCGAGAACGAGGCCAGCGTGCCCACCGGCGAGAGTGCCAGCAGATATCCGTGGCCGCGCCAGGGTTCTTCGTACGTGTTTTCCACGATGGCGAAGATGGTGCCGTCGAGGGCGATCGGAAACACCTTGACCAGCCCCAGCCAGATCAGCGTCGCCATCACCATCTTCGTGTTGCGCGCCCGCAACGAGAAGTAGATGTTGTAGTCGGTCCAGAAGCTGAAACTGAACGCGGCGAAAGCTGCGACCCAACTGACCGGCGCGGCCCAGGATTGCTGTGCCGAACCCGCCAGCATCGCCGGGTCGATCCACTTGTACATCTGCACCAGCGTGATGAAGGCGGCGACCGCGAGGATCGCGGGCATCAGCGCGGCCAGCGTGCCGTGCGAATCCGGCAACCGCGCGCCGTAAGCCGCGGCGCGGTCCGCGCGATACCGCTCGATCGCCGCCGCCAGCACCGCCAGCGTGGCCACCAGCATGAAGGTGCCGGCGGACGCGACCAGCTTGGCGGCGCCCTGATCGGCATACTGCTGCAACATCCAGCCCTGCCCAGGCAGCAGCGCAATCCCCGCGACCAGGCAGACGCCCGTTACCGCCAGCAAGGCCAGGCTCAGCGGTAGCGTGAATACCGCGTGCTCGGGCCGGCGCAAGCGGCCGCACGCCGCCGCCGCGAACAGCAGCCCGAAAACCGCCTGAAAGACCATCGCCATCAACAGCACCCGCAGATCGCCCTTGGCCGTCCCGCCCAGCAGCGAGCCGATCAGCGTGCCACCGCTCATGACGCCGGTCAGCAGCGCCAGCCCCGGCACGAACAGCACGGCGACCCAGCCGCCGAACACCCCCGCGATCACCAGCACGCCGATCGGGTTGGCCTTGCCGCCGGTGGCAATCGCCGTGAGCAGCACGACCGCGCAGAGCATGAAGCACGAATCGAGCAGTTGCAGTTGCAGGAATCCCCAGCCGCTGAAAACGGCCTGAAGCGTGGGCAGGGCCCCCAGCCCGCCGGTTCCACTGCCGATCGACCCGCCATAACGCGAGGCGAAGTAAACGCCCAGTGCCAGCGCTGTGGCGTACAGAATGAACGCCTGAATCGGCGCCCCGCTGAGATATCCCAACACGATCCGCAGGTTGCTCATCGGTGAAATGCGGTGCGACTCGATCATGCCGGTCTGCACGTCGCGCTGCACCGAGCGCCGCACCGCCGCCGGGGCCAGCACCAGCAGAAACACGCCCTGCGCCGCCGTCACAATCCCCAGCCAGACGGCATCCAGCGTGGCGCGCGGCGGTCCGTCGGAAATGCCGTAGGTGAGCGTGGAGAACCCCAGCACAGCCACGGCGAACAACAGCGCGATCCACAGGTTGGTGCGCGGATTGCCCGTGATGCGAAGGTGCAGCCACAGCAGCGGGTTGGATAGCACGCTTAGTCCACCTGTCGAATGCCGGTGCGCAAGTACGCCTGCTCCAGGTCCGCTTGCAGCGGGCGGAACTCCGCGACCGGAAGCCCCTCGGCCAGCAGCCGCGCCAGCAGACTCGCGGCGGCGGCCCGGTCGCTGCGGTGCTCGAGCGTCAGTACGTCAGCCTCGGCCCGCACGACCTGCACGTCCGCAATCCGGCCGAGCCGAGTCGCCGCGTCGCCGATCCGCTCGGCCAGCACCACGCGATACTGGCAGCGGGCGTCGTCCGCGGCGCCCGTGACCGTCGCGACCGAGCCGTAGCGGATCAGCTTGCCGTGGCCCATCATCGCGATGTGCGTGCAGTATTCCGCCAGGTCGGCCAGGATGTGCGACGAGACGATGATCGCCTTGCCCTGATCGCGCAGGTTCGCAAGCAACTGGCGAAACTGCACCCGGCCGGCCGGGTCGAGACCGGCGGCCGGCTCGTCCAGCAGCACCACGTGCGGGTCGGCCAGCAGCGTGCGGGCCACCGCCAGCCGCTGACGCATGCCACGCGACAGCGCTCCGACCCGCGCCGTGCGCTTCTCGCTCAGCCAGAGCTGATCCAGCCAGTAGCCGATCCGCTCCGAACCCAGCCGCACGTCCAGCCCATAGCAGCGCGCGATGAATTGCAGGAACTGCTCCACCGAGAGCGTGTCGTACACCTGCGGCGTGTCGGGCGCAAAGCCGATGTGCTGGCCGACCACCGTCGGCCGCCGGAAGACATCGTGGCCCAGCACGCGGATTTCGCCCGTGCTGACCGGTTGCAGCCCCGCCGCCGCGCGCAGCGTCGTGGTCTTGCCCGCCCCGTTCGGGCCGATCATGCCCAGCAGCTCCCCGCCGCGAAGCTCGAATGAAACGTCGTCCACCGCCACGAAGCGCCCGAACTGAACGCGCAGGTTGCGGATGCTCAGCAGGAGTTCACTCATCGGGTCTCCGGCGGCGGGTTCGCCTGGGCGGCGCCGCGGCGGTATGATCCGGGAGCGCGGGCGGCGCCTCAAGGAGGAAACGGAGCGATCTTCCGAACCTCCCGGGCGTTGCTTCAAGCCGGTTTTCGGCAAACGGGGATCGTGATGGGCGTAGTCTGGGCCGCGCCGGCGCTGGGCGGGTTGTTGCTGATTCTCGCCGGCGTGCTGATCATCATCGAGCCGCGGCTGCTGGCGTACGTGGTGGGCGCGGCGTTTGTCATGGCGGGTCTGTCGCTGCTCACGGTGGCGATGTCGATGCGCACGCGGGTGACGATCCACCGGATCGATCCTCACGAGGAGCGCTGACCGGGTGTTTCACGGCTGACCTGACCTTTCCCTGCGGGCGCACGGCTGGTAGACTACCTCAGGGCCGTGAGCGATTCCGGCGAATCCACTCCCACCACCGACCGATCACGCCGGTACCGATGCCAGCTTTCCTCTGCCCCGGATTCACCGGCGCGGCAGCCGGAGGGCTCAGTATGTACCGTATCACCGCGGTCCTGGTCGCAGGCCTCGTGACTCTGCCGACCTTCTCCGACCACCACGTCACCACCAGCGTCTCATGGTTCATCGATTCGGGCAACGACTTCATCTACAACTCCGGCGAATTCGAGGCCGAAACCCACTTCGTCCTGCCCAGCCCCGCCGGCGCGGACCACGAAGGTCGTGCCTAGAGCAACCTCCAGCCTCGGGCCAGCAGGCCCCCTGCGTCGGTGCCTCCACGGCGACCGGACGATCGACCCGGGCGACCTGTCGATTCTGCTGGTGAGCTTCGGCATGCTCCATGGCGCCACGTACACCGGCGGCGATCGCGACGGCGACGGCCCGGCGATTCCCGGCCAAGGATGAGAATCGCGCCGGCGGCACGACCCAAAAACCTCGCGCAAAGCCCAACCCGCGCTTGACCAAGCGCAACGGCGTTCGAAAGGTATCTTCGGGACCGCTCGCTGAAGAGACTCCACGAGGCCGCGCCTATGAAAGACACCGTTTACGAGACCTTGGAGGATGCCGCCGCCGAGACCCCTGCACCCTCGGTCAGCGCCGGCGGGGCGAGCCGCGACGCGCAGTTGCCCGGTTGGGCCTTGCGGGCCGGCGGGAACGTCGGCCGCTCGATCGCCTCGACGATCATGGGCGGCGCCATCTTTACGTTTCTCGGCCTCTGGCTGACGGAGCAGATTCAGGGACCGGCGCGCGCCTTCGGTGAAAACATGGTCTGGGGCGGCGCCGCTGCGTGGTTCGTCGGTTGCGCCTGGTTCGTCGCTCATTGCCGGGCGCGGCGCGGTTGGCTGGGCGTGCTGCT
>CAYOHG010000295.1:0-4965 GCA_964403685.1 uncultured Planctomycetales bacterium | reverse complement strand
GGTCTGCCCTTGGACGAGGGATTCCGCATCATGCGACCCGTCTCGTCCCTGTCCACGGATCTGTCCGGCGGTGGCCAGCCCCGAGTCGACTGGCCCAGGTCCATTCTCGTCGCGACGAATCGACTGGCACGCGTCTTACGGCGCACTCGACAACTTTCGCCCGACGCGGTCTGCCGACTGGTCACGTCAGCGTTACCGACCGCACAGGCCCGAGAGCTGCACTCCGCGCTGGCCACGTGCGGATGGTTGGACCCCGCCGCCCGGCTCCCCTTCGACCTGCTGGATCGGGTGCCCGCGGTGAACATGCTGCCCGCCGAAGCCCGCGAATTCGTCCGGCTGGCCGTGTTCGGTCCGGCCGGTCAGGGCAATCCGCACGAGCATCGCCATCGGGAAGCGGTCTACTATCAGCTTTCGTCGGAGATCATGCGTGAGGCCCGCGACCAGAACTCGCTGAGCTACGTCTCGCAGCGGGCGCTGAATCATCCCGATGTGCTGCGCGACTCGGCCCTCGCCGCGATGATCCGCTCCTGCATCGCGGAGCGCGAATCCGAATTGCGCTCGCGACTGGAGGCCACCCGCGACGCCCCGACCTCGCGCGAGCAGCCCTGGCATACCCTGCGTTCGCCATCGCCCCGCGGGACGCCCAGCCCGATGGAGATCCTGGCCCAGTTCCGCCGCGAGAACGCCGAGTACGAGGCACGCCTGGCGCGCTACGACGTCAGCGGCGCCCGGGCACGCCTCGAGCAGCTTGGTACGCTCTACCGGCGCTACCCCGACATCATCAGCACCGCCCAGATCGAACGCTGCCGGTTCGATCTGGCGCAGGTCGAGCAGCGCCGCATCCTGCTGGAGAAGGAAATCGGCAGGTTGGAGCATGAAGCCTTGCTCGCCGCCGAACGCGGCGATCATGAATCGGCGGCCAAGGCGTTGCGGCGGCTATCGTCGATTCACGCCTCGCAGCCGCTGGTGTTGTCGGAGGGGCGCTTCCTGGCGCTGCGCGAGCGCCTGAGCGACAGCGGGGCCCGTCACGAGCACCGCGAGGCCGCCCGGGCGCTGGTCGATCGCGAGCGCGCCGTCGCGGCCGAGATTCGCGCCATTACCGAGGGGGTGCACCAGTTTCACGAGGTCATCCGCCGGCACGATTGCACCGAGGCGGAATTCGCCGCCGCGGCCGCGGCGTACCGCGCGATTGTCACGCAGGTTCGAACCCACGACGAAGACTGGCTCGCCAATCTGATGCTCGAACTCGACGACATGCTTGAGGAGCTGCACGATACGACCGGCCGGGCTGAGTCGCAGGTCAACCGGTTTCTCGCCAGCGTCCGCTCAGCGCTGAAACAGGCCCGCAGCGAAGTGAACGAGATCACGCGCGAACGAGCCGGCGGAACCAGCGGGTAGCCCGGCGCTATTGCGTGCCTTTACGTCCGCTAGCAGAATGAGCGCCGCATGCTTCCGGAACTCGCACAAACCGGACGGGCAGCCGGGCCGGCTGGGGAAGGTATGTCGCCGGACCGCCGCGAACGGCCGCCCGGCGACGCTGAATCGGTGCGCCCCGCTGTTCACTGGTTCGTCCGCTGCAAGTTCGAGCTGGTGCGCGGCTTCCTGTGGCTGTGGGCGCGGATGTTCAGCCTCAAAGGGCTGTACGTCTTCGGCCGCTTCTTCGGCGTGCTGGAGTATCTGATCAACTTCAAGCGCCGCGAGCGCTACCGCAAGGCGCTTCAATCGGTCTTCCCCGAGGGCCTTTCGCGTCTGCGGCTTAACCGCATTATCCGGCACTACTTCTGCCGCACGCGCTGCGACAAGCTCTTTTACCTGATCTTCGATCGGCTGCGCAAGGACAAGATCCTGCGGCGGATTCGCTTTCACGGTCGCGAACACCTGGACGAGGCCCTGGCGCGCGGCAATGGGGTCTACGTGCTGCTCAGTCACAACGGCTCGCATCATGTCGCCGGACTGTTGATGGCGCTGTTGGGCTACCGCTGCGCGGGAATCCGCGATCGCAATGAGGGCGCCAGTCGGCTGTACGTGCAGGACATGTACGCGCAGACGTTTCCGGAGATTCGCTCGATCCGCGTGCTGTATGCCGACACCTTTCCCCGTGACATTTACCGCTGCTTCCAGGAGAATCGGGTGGTGGGCAGCGCCCTGGATGTCGGCCGCATTCGCGGGCAGACGCTCAAAACCTGCCCGGTGCGGATTTTCGGCGAGCAGCGCGAGTTTCTGACCGGCACGCTGCAGATCGCCCTGCGCTGCCGGGCGACGATTCTCCAGGCATTCGTGGTGTCGCGGCCCGGGTTCTATTTCCGGCTGATCGCGCAGCCGCCGCTGTACGTTCCCGGAGAGAATGCCGGCCGCGATGATCCGGCCCTGGTCGCCGAGCTGATGCAGCGCTACGCGGACGGAATCGAGGCACACGTGCGGAAGCACCCGGACCACCTTAGTCGCGCGTAAGCAGTTGTGACCGCGTGGGTTGACCGTCGGCTGGCGAGGTTTGCGCCGCGCGGATAGAATCCGCCCGATCCGCGCCGGGGCGGACCGCTGGATGGCCGTCGGTGCTGACCTGCAAGGAATGGTGTGCAGCGTGAAGTTCGTTCTGGTCGACCGGATTCAGCAGCTCGAGCCGGGCAAACGCATCGTCGCGCACAAGGCGCTGTCCCTCGCGGAGGAGTACCTGGCCGACCACTTCCCGACGTTCCCGGTCCTGCCGGGCGTCCTGATGCTGGAGGCCATGACGCAAGCATCGGCGTGGCTGGTGCGGGTCAGCGAGGATTTCGCCCACAGCCTGGTGCTGCTGAAGGAGGCGCGCAACGTCTCCTACCGCAGCTTCCTGGCGCCAGGGCAGATTCTCACCGTCGAATGCGAGTGCCGCGAACTGAGCGAAACGCAAAGCACGTTCGTTGCCAGCGGTTCGGTAGCGCAGCGCGAAGTCGTCAAGGCACGGCTGACGCTGCGGCATCTGAACCTGGGCGACAGCGATCCGGCGTTGAAGCAGACGGATGAGCGGCTGCGCACCCGCCAGCGCAGCCTGCTGGCGCTGTTGTGGCGGGGCGTGACGGCGCCGGCCGCGGCCGTGTAGCGCGGCGGACGCGGCCAAGAACCGCGCGGACGAGTGGAGGATGGCTTGCATGGCTGCAACGATGACGCGTGAAGAAGTGTTCGAAAAGGTCCGACAGACGCTGGTCGACGCCCTCAGCGTCGAGGAGGACGAGGTCACCGAAGGCGCCACGCTGACCGGCGACCTCGGCGCCGAGTCGATCGACTTCCTCGATATCGTCTTTCGCCTCGAAAAGGCCTTTGGCTTGAAGATCCCCCAGGAGGAGCTGATCCCGAGCAACGTGCTCAGCAACGCCGACTATGTCAACGACCGCCGGCTGAACGACCGCGGGCTGGCCGCGCTGAAGCAGGCCATGCCGCACGCGGACCTCAGCAAGTTCGCCCAAGACCCCGACATTGACAAGATCTCCGACGTATTCACCGTCGGCACGATCGTGAACTTCGTACAGTCCAAGCTGGCCTCCTAGAAAGGGCGCGACGATCGTGCGCTGGATCTGGTTCGATCGTTTCGAGGAGTTCGAGTCGGGACGACGGGCCGTGACGGTCAAGAACGTCACGCTCGCCGAGGACCACCTGCATGACCACTTTCCTGATTTCCCGGTCATGCCCGCCAGCCTGATGGTCGAGGGCATGGCGCAGACCGCGGGCATCCTCGTCGGCGAGGCCCGCAACTTCACCGAAAAGGTGATCCTGGCCAAGCTGACGCGCGCCCGTTTCGACCGGCTGGTGCGGCCCGGCGACACTCTGCGCTACGAGGCTACACTCGAACACCTGACGGACGCCGCCGCCGCTACCCGCGGCCGGATCACCGTGGGCGACGAGCTGGTCGGCGAGGTCGAGATCGTGTTCTCGCACATCGATCAGAACCTCAGCGGGCTCGAATTCCCCGACGAAAACTTCGTCTTCACGCCGGAGTTTCGCTCGCTGCTGGCGACCTACCGGCTGCGCGGCAGCGAAAGGATCACGCTGTGAGCGAACGCCGGGTCGTCATCACCGGACTGGGTCCGGTCACCCCGCTGGGCAACGGTCCGGCCGAATTCTGGAACGGTCTGCTCGAAGGCCGCAACGCGGTCAAGCGGCTGGGCGCCTTCGATCCGACCCGCTTCGATTCGCAAATGGGCGCCGAGCTCGGCCCGCTGGACATCGGCGACTACGTGCCCAAAAAGTACCGCAAGGCCGGCAAGATCATGGCCCGCGACATCGCGCTGGCGGTCGCCGCTGCCTACGTCGCGGTACGCGACAGCGGCCTGCATACGAAGTGCCTGGTGGATCGTGGCGAGGCCGACGGCTCGCAACTGCCAAACTGCGCCCGCGTCGGTTGCAACATCGGTGCAGGCCTGATCTGCGCCGACCTGCCCGAGCTGGCCGAAGCGCTCTCGGCGGCCGTGGTCGACGACAACTTCACGCTGATCAAGTGGGGCGCCGAGGGCATGACCAACCTCACGCCCCTATGGCTGCTCAAGTTCCTGCCCAACATGCTGGCCTGCCACGTCACGATCGTGCACGACACCCAAGGGCCCAGCAATACCATCACCTGCGGCGAGGCCAGCAGCCATCTTGCCATCGGCGAGGCCTTCCGCACCATCGCCCGTGGCGTGGCGGATGTCTGCATCTGCGGCGGCGCCGAGAGCAAGATCAACCCGATGGCGTTGCTGCGTCAGTCGCTGGGCAAGCGCCTGAGCGTCGAGAACGCCGAGCCTGCCCGCGCTTGTCGCCCGTTCGGCCTGCGCCGCAATGGCACGGTCGTATCCGAAGGCGGCGGAATCGTTATCCTCGAAGCGCTCGAGCACGCCAAGGCACGCGGCGCACGCGTTTACGCCGAGCTGGTCGGCTTCGGCGCCAGCAACGACGCCTGGGCCTCGCAGCAGCCCGCGCCGCCGCCGCCGGACGGGCGCGGCCTGGCGCTGGCGG
>CAYOHG010000294.1:0-4980 GCA_964403685.1 uncultured Planctomycetales bacterium | reverse complement strand
CTCCAGCATCCACAGCAGCGGCCTCGAATCCGCCGCGCCGCTGGCGGCGGGTGCACTCGCGGGCTGCTGCGGGCCGGGCGGCACCTGGGCGACGCCCCTGGCAACCAGCAGCACCGCGCCGAGCGCCAGCGCCCGCCAGCCAGGCCACACGCGCGGTCGTCCGTTTGCGAAGCCATCGCCGGGTTTTCGAGCAGCACTACGTTACACAGTATGACCTCCGCGCCGGGTCGATCGGCTGCGTCGAATTCACCCGTAACCGGTGAGGCTCTTGTGGCGACCGGATCGCGGGTCAGTTCTTGCGCGCCGGTCCGGGCCGCAGGTTGCTGAGTGGCACCTCGCACGCGATCACCACCGCGCCGTCGACAGCGCGGATCTGCATGGTGAGTTTCGGCTCCGGCGAATCCCAGTCGATCGAAAGGACGCCGAAGTTCGGTTCGCGATAGACGCATCCGATGCGGTGCCGGTTGATTTCGTTGGCCCAGCCGCTCGACTGATTCAGCGCGCTGGAGGTTACGTCGTAGATCGGGTACTGCGCCGCGCCCTCGCCGACACGTGAAAGCTCGGCGTGATGCCGGTCGCCGCTGATGAAGATGACGCCGCCGGCCTTCGCGTCGCGGATGGCCTTGAGCACGCGCTCGCGCTCGTAGGGCAGGTTGTCCCATTTTTCATAGCGATGGTCCTGGGCGGCGAACTGCACGCTGCTGACGATGATGCGCAGCTCCGCGGGCTGGATCAGTTGCTCCTCGAGCCACAGCCACTGGTCCGGGCCCAGCATGGTCGCCATGAGGTCTTCATTGCGCAGGTAAGGGCCCGGCGTGCCCGCACCGGGCGGATCCGGCTCGCCCTTGAGCAACGGGCTGCGGAAGCTGCGCAGGTCGAGCAGCAGCACCTGAACGCGTCGGCCCTCAGGCCCGAAGACGCGCGCGTCGTAGTTCCCCTGGCGCTGCCGTCGCGGTGAGTCCGCCGGTTCGCCGAAAAAATCGAGCATCACCTGTTTGGACTCAGCCTTGCGCGGATACTCAACGCCGGCGTCGTTGGCGCCGTAGTCGTGATCGTCCCAGACGGCCAGCACGCGACACGTCTGGCTGAGGCGCTGGAATCCCGCCATCGCCCCAAGCTGGGCATAGCTGGCCTTCAGCTCTGACGTGTCCTCGGTGTCGCCGTAGACGTTGTCGCCCAGGAAAATGAACAGGTCGGGCTTCTGGTCAGCGATTGCGTCCAGAATCGGCGCCGGCCGATCCTGCTTAAGGCACGAACCGAACGCGATCGTCTTCAGCGGCGCGTCGTCGCCGGGGTGAGCTATCACAGCCGACGACCAAAGCGTCGCAGCCAGCAGCAGGCTCCGCGTGCCGCGGCCGGCGATCGTGCCCCGGCGCGCGCAGCCGCCCGCGGTTCTCCGCTCCATGGCTACTCCACTCCCCGGGCGGCCAGCCAGCGCTCCGCGTCCAGCGCTGCCATGCAGCCGGTCCCGGCTGCCGTCACCGCCTGGCGATAGACGTGATCGGCCAGGTCGCCGGCCGCGAAGACCCCGTCGACGTTGGTGGCGGACGCAGCCGCTCCCGGGCGCACGCCGACGCGCACGTACGCTTTGTCGTCCAGTTCGATGCGGCCGCGGACCAGCTCGGAGTTGGGTGTGTGGCCGATGGCCAGAAACAGCCCGCGGCAGGGGAGCGTGCGTTCCGAGCCGTTGCGCGTATCGCGCAGGCGGACACCGGTGACGGATGTCTCGCCGAGCACGTCGACGACGACTGCGTTCCAGACTGGCGACATCCGGCCCTGCTCCACCAGCTTTGAAAACCGCTGCTGCATGATTTGGCTGGCGCGAAGCTGATCGCGGCGATGGACGAGGTGCACCTTGCTGGCGAATTTGGTCAGGTAGTTGGCCTCTTCGATCGCGGAATCGCCGCCGCCGACCACCACCAGTTCCTGATTGCGAAACGCCGGCAAGGCGCCGTCGCACACGGCGCAGGCCGAAACGCCGCCGCCGCTTTCTGCAAGGCGCTTCTCGTTGGGCAGGCCGAGCCAGTTGGCCCGTGCGCCGGTGGCCAGGATGATCGCATGCGCCCGCACACGGTGCGAATCGCTGACAATCTCAAAGGGTGTCGCGTCCAGATGCAGCTCATTCACGTCCTCGGTGACGAAGCGCGTGCCGAAGCGAGCCGCTTGATCGCGGAAGCCCTTCATCAGCTTCGGTCCGAGCACGCCTTCCGGGAAACCGGGGTAGTTCTCGACCTCGGTCGTGAACATGAGTTGTCCGCCGGGAATCAGGCCGCCGGCGTTGAAGCCCTCAAAGCACAGGGGCTGCAGGTTGGCGCGGGCCGCATAGATGCAAGCGGTCAAACCGGCCGGGCCCGATCCGATGACGACGACTTTTTCAGGCGCCAAGGACATCGCTCCATCGGCGGTTTACGGTCTCGTGCGCACCGCAGGCGCGCCGGCCCCGCAGCCCGCGCTGCGGTCGCGCCGCCGCCGGCCCGCCGCCGCTGGAGCATAACCGGTCCAAAAACTCTGGCAATTGCGTGGGTGCGCGCAGGAAGGGCCGCTGATGCGTGGCGCCGAAGTTCAGGACAGGAGGGAAAGCCGCGCCGCCCTCGGCTCAGCGGGAGCACCCCCGGCTTACGGCACCGCCCCGGTCAGGCGGGAGTCGTCTCGTCGTCGCGCGCGGCGCTAGTCGTTGCGGACCGACGGCACGGCGGGGACGGCGGTGCCCGAGAGCCGCGCACGCAGCGCCTCGAGTTGCTGCTGCGCCGTGGCATTGCCCGGTTCGACCTGCAACGCTTGCTCGTAGGTGGCGATCGCCTTGTCGAATTGGGAGGTGCCGGCGTAGAGGCCCGCGAGCGTCAGCAGCCCGGCGACGTTCTGCGGGTCGAGCCGAACCGATACCTCGGCGCTCACGTCAATCGCCCGGAATAGCTGCATGAGCCGCGCCAACTCGGCTCGGTAGAGGATCAGATCGGTGAACTCGCGAAGCTGCGCCGCCGCCAGCGTCTCACGGCCCGGGATCAGCTCATTGGAGCGCGATCCGTCCGGGTTCAGGGCATAAAGCGTGCGGTGATAGGTGATCAGCGCGGTATTCCGAACGTCGTACGCCTGGTCGAGAGCCGCGATAGCCGTGCGATCCGTCGGATTCTCGGCTACCCGCCGCCGCGCCACGGCCACCAGCCGCGACGATGCGTCCATCGCGGCCTCGAAGTCGCTCACGGCGGTCTTGTATTTGGTCTGCGCCTCGAGTGCTTCGAGGTTGTCCGGGTCCAGTTGCAGGGCGCGCTCCAGCGCCGCAAACGCGCTCTTGATCTGTCCGGCGCCGCCGTACGCATTCGCCAGCAGCAGCGCCACTTCCCCCTTGCGCTCCGGCGGGCAGACGCTGTCGGCGGTTTCGAGGTACGCGGTCGCCTGGCGATAGAGCTTGCGTTCGTTGTAGATTCGGCCGAGGCCGATGTTGGCGCGGAAGTCGTTGGACTGAATCCCGCGGGCCCGCAGGTACGCCTCGCGCGCGGCTTCGGGCTGCTGGGCCAGTGTGGCAATCTCCCCCGAAAGCAGCCAGCCTTCGAGGTTGTTGTTATCGCGTTGGAGCAGGACCGTCACCAGCGTGTACGCGTCCTTGAGCGCGCCGGCGTCGATCCCGCGGCGAATCAGAGCCGTGATCTCGGGGATGGACAGCTTGGAAAGGTCGATCTGCCCGCCCGCCTGTTGGCCGCCCGCCGCCGGTGCCGTGGCCGGCGCTGGGGGTTCCGCCGCCGGCTGGCTGGCCGGCTCCTGGGCCCACACTATCGCGGCGAGAAAACACAGGCTGGTTGCGATCGCCCAGGTTCGGCTCATCGACATCTCCCGGTCGTGCGGCGGTCCAACGACGCTCCGCGGTCCGCGCGCAGCGGCACACTGAACTCTATCGGCAAGTGAATCGCGGCTCCACTCGTAGCTGTACGTCGGCGGCGGGCCGAGGTTTGTTACACCCCACGGGTGCCAGGAAGCTCGCTGCGGCCGATCAGGCCGTTCGGGGCGCAGCGAGCAATTCGCGACGAAGCCAGTCGAGGGCCGTCACCGCCGCCCGCTCACGAATGACCCAACGGGGTGCGTCTTCACCGAAACGGTGTTCGCGAGAGCTCACGCCGGCCGGCGTCGCCAGTCCGATAAATACGAGGCCGACACGCTTGTTCGCGCTGCCACCCGTCGGGCCGGCGATCCCGGTCAGCGAAATGCCATACGTCGATCTCAGCCGCGCTCGCACGTTCGCAGCCATGCACTCCGCGACCGGAGCACTAACCGCACCGTTCGTGGCAAGGATTTCGGGCGGTACGTCCAGCAGCGCCTGCTTGGCGTCGTTGGAATAGGCCACGACGCCGCCGAGAAAGAACCCGCTGCTTCCAGGCACGTCCGTGAGCATCTTGGCAACCAGCCCGCCCGTGCAGGATTCCGCCAGGGCGAGCGTCGCGCTTTGCCCGGCGAGCTGCTGGCCGACCGCGGCGGCCAACGTCTGCTCGTCACGCGCCGCCACCGCGGAGCCCAGCCTGGCGCGCAGCTCGGCTTCTTCCGAATCCAGCAGCCGCAATGCTTCGGCCTCCTCCGCCGCGCGCGCTGTGATCCGCACCGTCACCAGACCGAGTCCGGCGGCCGTACCCACTTCGGGATTTCGCCCGCGCGCCATGCGATCACGAATTCGCTCTCCAAGCACCGACTCACCCAGCCCGCAGCAGTGCAGGCAGCGCGTGAGGATTGTGCCCTCACCGGCCGGCAGGCGTGGCAGCACCTCGCGGCGGAACATCTCCATCATCTCGAACGGCACCCCCGGCATGGTGAAAACCCGCGTGCCGTGCAGTTCGATGAAGAAGCCCGGGGCGGTTCCGCAGGAATTCGGCAGCGCCCGGGCCCCGACCGGCAGCAGGGCTTGCACTCGATTGCGCTCGGGCATGGGGCGGTTGCGACGGGCGAAGTACGCCTCGACCTGCGCGAGGCTTTCCGCGTCTTCGTGCAGCGCGACCC
>CAYOHG010000293.1:0-4987 GCA_964403685.1 uncultured Planctomycetales bacterium | reverse complement strand
CCGTGCCGCCACTGTTCATCGTATTCAACTCCCGGTCGCTCGGTGCCGGCGTCAAACGCGAGTCGGCGCCCACCGGCGACCCAGCTCACCCCGTCCGACGCGGCCGCGCGACTCGCGGGCCATCACAAGCCGGCCGCCGCACGGATCCGCTGAATCAGCGCCTCCGCCTCCGCTTCCGTGTTCGCCTCGGCGATGATGCGAATAATCGGCTCTGTGTTCGAGGCGCGAATGTGCACCCAGCCTTCGCGAAAATCGACGCGCGCGCCGTCCGCCGTGTTGAGCCGTTCGCCGGCAAAGGCCTGCGCCACACGGGCCGTCGCCGCGTCGATCCGCTCGCGCGGGCACTCGAACTTGCGCTTGATCATCGCAAACCGCGGCAGCTCGGCAACCAGCACGGAGACCCGCCGCCCGGTCGCAGCCATGAGCTGCAACACGAGGCTCATTGCCGTCAGGCTGTCACGCACCGGCGAAACGCGCGGGTCGATGACGCCGCCGTTGCCTTCGCCGCCGACCACGCAGCCGGCCGACAACATCACCCGGGCGACGTTGGCTTCGCCCACCGGAGTGCGGAGCACGTCGACGCCGAAGCGCTCCGCGACCGAGTCGATCATGCGCGAGGTGCTCAGATTCGCCGCGACCGGGCCGAGCCGCTGACTCAGCAGCGACCAGGCACCCAGAGCGAGCGTGTATTCCTCGCCGATGTAGCGCCCCTGCTCGTCTACGATCGCCAGCCGGTCCGCATCCGGATCCTGGGCGAAACCGAGGGTCGCCCCGGACCTGCGCACCGCGTCGCACAACGCGCCGAGGTTCTCGGCGATCGGCTCGGGCGGATGCGCGAATTCGCCGTGCGGCTCGCCGTTGACGTGCAGCACGTCACAACCCAGCGACGCGAGGAACCCGGGCGACACAAGGCAGCCGGCGCCGTTGATACTGTCGAGCACGATGCGCATGCCCTTGAGCGGGGCCAGGTCGACCGCAACCAGCTCTCGTACAGCGTCGGAATGTCGCTCGCCGGCGTCCGGCTCGTACTCGACGGGCGCGAATCCGCGGCGAATGGAGCGAAATCGCCGCTGTTCGCGGATTTCGGTGATGCCGGCCGCGCGGGCCGCGTCGGGGGCCAACCCCTGTTCGTCCAGAAACTTGATCCCATTCCAGGGGGTCGGGTTGTGGCTGGCGGTGATCGACACGCCCCCGGCGTAGCCGCCTGACCGGATCGCGTGTCCGACTGTCGGTGTCATCGCCACGCCCAGGTCGGTAACACGACAGCCAGCCGCCAGCAGGCCGGACAGCGCCGCCGCCTGGTACATTTCGCCGCTGGGGCGCGTGTCGCGCGCGAGGACGACGCGACCGCCGGCGAGCACCGACCCGTAGGCCTGTGCGAACTCGGCAACCAGCGACGGACTGAGCGTTTCGCCGACCAGCCCGCGTACGCCCGAGACACTCACCATCAGCGCCATGATTCGCTCACCAGCATTCCCGGTTCCGCCGATTCCGCTGAGGCCGCCCGGCTCCGATTCGCACCGTGCCGTGCCGCCGCATCGCGACAGCGGCGTGCAGCCGTCGGTCGCGAAACGGCTGGAGTATGACGATTGCCGCCGAGCGCGTCCAACGGCGCCGAGCGCGTCTCAGACATGCGTGCAGAAGGCGTCGACGGAGTTCCGTCCCATAAGAATCGGAGGTATTACTCGGACTCGCCGACGAGCCGTAACTCCTTGAAAGACTTATGTTTTCGTTCACGAAACTCTTGCGATCCAGAAACACTCCTGCCTACAATTCGACGCGAAGGGGCGAGGCGGGAAAGAAGCTGAAGTCTACCGGGCGCGTTCTGCGTACCGTTCTTTTTCCGCCTGCACTCGGCCGAAGCTCGTTCTGAGTGAGCGCATCCGCGCGGGCGGTGGGGAATGTACGCAGATCGGGGCCTGTCAAAACTGTCATTCTTGTCAAACGGGCATCGCGAGGTCATTGTGGACCTGGGTGCCCAGCGCGAGTACCTGCGGCCCAATGCGCCGCAGCGCTGCCTGAACGCGGACAGCGTCGCCCCGAACATCCGCCACGTCATGGCGTTCGCCCGCTGGTGCAAGCACCCGGTGCTGTCCTGCATCGACAGCCGCCGGCCCGGCGACATCGGTGACGAATTCGTTGAGGTGCATGCGGCGGTCGGCCCGGTGCCGGCGAAATTCGGCATCTCGCTGCTGCCGGATCACTACGTGCTCGACTCCGACAACAGCCTGGCTGTCCCGCTGGATATCCTCCGGCATCACCAACAGGTCATTGTGGCCAAGCACCACCGCGACCCGTTCACCCACCCCAAGTTCGATCGGTTACTGACCGAACTGCCGGTCCAGCGCTACATCATCTGCGGCGTAGCTCTGGAACACTCGCTGCGGATGCTGGCGCTAGGCCTGCTGAGGCGAGAGCGGCGTGTGACGCTGCTGCTGGACGCCAGCGGGTGGTGGCACGCCGACGTTGCGGAGATGGTGCTGCGCCAACTTGATGTAAAAGGCTGCGAGCTACTGCGAGTCGAGGACTTTATCGCGCGCTCGCTGGCGCGCACCAGCACCCGTCACCGCCAGCGCCCAGGCCGATCGGTAGCCTGAGCGCTGCAACGCCCGACTCTCAGGCTGCGTCGGCGCGGGGCGTCGTGCAGAATTCCAGGCTGGCGCGCCGCCCGCCGAAGCTATACTTCCCGTGTGTCCACCGCTCCGGACCACCCGACGCGCGTGATTGAATATCACGACGCGACCAAGCACCACCCCGGTCATTACGCCCGTTCGCTGGGGTACCTCGATTGGGAGACTCAGCCCGACCCGTTCCGACGCTACGCCGGCGCGCCGCTGCTGCACCTGCCACTGCCCCAAGCGGATGACACCAGCCCCTACGCGCACTTGTTCGAGTCCGGCCACGCTCCGCCCCAACCGCTGACGTTCGCAAGCGTCTCGCAGTTCTTCTACCTGTCGCTGGCCATCAGCGCCTGGAAGCAGGCCGGCACGTCGCGTTGGCCGCTGCGCTGCAATCCTTCCAGTGGGAACCTGCACCCTACCGAGGGATACGCGCTGCTCCCGGCCATCGCCGGCCTCAGCGAGCAGGCTGCGGTCTATCACTACGCGCCGCGCGTCCACGCACTGGAGCGGCGCGCAATCGTGGCACCGGCGGCGTGGCAGGCGCTGCTTGAACCGTTCGGCTCGACCGTCTTTTTCGTCGGATTGTCATCGATCCTGTGGCGCGAAGCCTGGAAGTATGGCGAGCGTGCGTACCGCTATTGCCAGCACGACGTCGGGCATGCGCTCGGCGCGCTCTGGTTCGCCGCCGCCGCACTGGACTGGCGTCTGGAAGTTCTCGGTGCGCTGGGCGACGAGGACGTGGCGGCCCTGCTCGGGCTGGACCGTCCGAGCGATCTGGCCTGGTCACAGGATTCGGCGACATCCGGGTGGCGGCCCCAGTCATTCTGCCCGCCGGCGGATCCCGCCGCCGCCGAACCCGAGGAACCTGATCTGCTGGCCGTGGTTGACGTGGGCGCGTGGCCCCGAACGCGAGGCCGGGATGACGCCCAGGCGGACCTGCTCCGCGAGTTCGACCTGCGCGTCCGCGCGCCGTTGGCCCGCGCCGCCTGGAGCGGCGTCGCCAATCGACTGAGTTCCGCCCACGTGTGCTGGAATCTGATCGACTCGGTAGCGGAAGCCGCGCGTCGTACCCGCGCTGCACATCAGCGCGCCGACCTGGCGGACCACGTCACGGCGCAGCCCGTCCCGCGCCAGTCGATCAAGAGTGCCGAGCCGGTCGGCGGGCCGGGTCCGCCGCCCACGGCCATGCGGATCATCCGGCAGCGGCGCAGCGCTGTGGACTTCGATGGCCAGACCACGCTGGCCGCAGCCACATTTTGCCGCATGTTGTCCCGGACGCTTTGCCCGCGTCGCTCGCCTGGCAACGGGACGGTCGCCGGCGAAACCCAGGCGCGCAGCCCGTTCGAGGCGTTGCCGTCGACCGCGCACATTCACCTGCTGCTGTTTGTGCATCGCGTGGACGGCCTGACGCCGGGAATCTACGCGCTGGTTCGGCGGGCGGATGCGTACAAGCGATTGCGCGCGGCCCTGCACGCGTCGTATTTCTGGGCGCGGCCCGAGGCAGCGCCGCAAGAGCTCCCGCTCTACTTGCTTCAGGCGGCGGACTGCCGCGCAGCGGCCCGGCGGCTCTCGCTCGATCAGTCGATCGCCGGGGACAGCGCCTTCAGTCTGGGGATGCTCGCAGATCTGGCAACTGCGGACTTGGACGCTCGGCCCTGGCTCTACCGAGAGCTCTTCTGGGAGGCCGGCTGCCTCGGGCAGGTGCTCTACCTCGAGGCGGAAGCCGCGAGCGTGCGCGCGACCGGCATCGGTGCATACTTCGACGACTGGGTACACGAAACGATCGGCCTGCGTAACCACGACTTTCAGTCGCTCTATCACTTTACCGTCGGCGGCCCGCTCGACGATCCGCGCATCTCCACGCTGCCTGCCTACGACCCCGCCCACGCACGTTGACGCATTCGCGGCGCAGCGAATGGCGGCGTTTTGCGGTCAGGGTCGGCCGCTCGGGCCCCGCTCCCACTCGTCGCGCACGCGGCGCAGCCCGTGAACGCAGGCCTCAAACTGCTCGCTCAGCAGCCGCAGCAGCGCGGCCGGGGGCTGGTCGCGCGGCGTGGTAAGCTCGCTGGCGATGCCGTACGAACGCCGGCCCTGAAGGACGTATTCGCCCAGCCGATCGACACAGGCGACGCGCGGGCGAAGCTGCTCGGGATAGACGCCCGTCCAGAACAGCGTGAAGTCGCCGATGTAGCGGTTCACCAGCCGCACTCGCTGGCTGGGGGAGACCGACTCGCCCAGGCAGGCATCGGCCTCCATGCGCGATAGCTCGCGAATCGCCGCGCCGTCTACGGTGCGCAGCCGGTAGATCTGGTCCACGTGGACAAATGCGCACAGCACGTCACCCAGGTAGTCGGTCAACTGATGGT
>CAYOHG010000292.1:0-5032 GCA_964403685.1 uncultured Planctomycetales bacterium | reverse complement strand
CCTGGAAGTACTCTCCGTCGCTGCCGGCGGGCGTCAGGCCCAGGCGCTTGAACTCGTCGGCTACGTATTGCGTCGCGAGCCGCTCGCCTTCGGTGCCTGTCAGCCGCCCCCCGAACTCGTCCGACGCCAGCCGCGCGACGTGCCTGCGAATGTCGCCGGGGCTGATCTCCGCAACCGTGCTCTCCTCCGCGGCCTGAGGCTGAGCATGAGCCGTTCCACGGACGGCCGTTTCCTGCAAACCGAGCAGGCGGCGCGCCTCGGCATGGTTCCACTCGGCCAGGAACAACTGGCCCTGTTTTCCTGATCCGCGGGACGACGTCCACGCCAGCTTCCGGCCGTCGGGCGAAAACGCAGGCAAACCGTCGAATCCCGGCGTGTAGGTGACCCGCACCGGCTCCTGTTTTCCGTCCGCGTCGACCAGGTAAAGCTCGAAATTGTCGAAGCCGTGCTTGTTCGTCGTGAAGATCAGGTACTCGCCGGACGGATGAAAGAACGGCGCCCACGACATGACGCCCATGCGCGTGAGCTGCCGCTCACCGCTGCCGTCGGCGTTCATCGTGTAGACTTCAGCCTGGGCGCCGTCCGCAGAGAACCGCCGCCAGCAGATGCGCTGGCCATCGGCGCTGAAAAATGGCCCGCCGTCGTAGCCATCCGCGCTCGTCAGACGCCGCAGACCGCTGCCGTCGGCGTTCATGATGTACAGATCGACGAAGTAGGACTTGTCGGTCTCGAAGATCGCCTTCTGCTCGTCGCTCAGCGGCTCGCTGTAGGCGTGTCGGTTCGATGAAAAGACGATCTGACGCGCATCCGGTGACCAGCTCGCTTCGGCGTCGTAACCAAGCGCCTGGGTCAGGCGCGTAAGCTGGTTGTTCGTGAGATTGCGGCTGTATAAGTCATAGTTCTCGTCGTAGTCCCAGGCATAGCGCCGCCGCGTGCCGGCCTCGCGTGCCTTAAACTCTTCCTGCTGCTTCGCGGCGGACTGGCTATCGTCGTGGGTCGAGGCGAAGAGAACCTGCGCGCCGTCGGGATGAATCCAGGCGCAGGTGGTCTTGCCGGTGCCGGTTGAGACACGCTGCGTGTCGCCGGTCTCGAGATCCATCAGGTAAATCTGGTAGAAGGGGTTGCCCGGTTCGCGCTCGCTTTGAAAGACAAGCCGGGTGCCGTCCGGGCTGAAGTACCCTTCACCGGCGCGGCGGCCTTCGAAGGTGAGCTGGCGCGTTCCATGCAGCAGCGCCGTCTCGCGCGCATCCGGCTCGGGCTGAGAACTCGCCGGAGCCTGAGCGTATGCCAGTCGCGCGCCCGCGATCGCCAGCCCCGCCAGCAGCGCGGCTCGAACCGATCCACCCGAACGCTTCCCATCCAGAGACCGCATCAACACCGGGCACCTCGCTTTTGCACTCGCCCAGGACAGCTACCTCGCTTGAAGCATGCCGGGAATGCATCGTAACCGGCGTTTATAAAGCGCCCCATGCGGGGCTGCAAACGGCTTGCCCGGCGCGGGGCCGGCTCGGACGCAGCAGGTGCATGGGCCGGCAGCCGCAAAAGCCGTGGCTCCCGAGCTGTCGGCGAGGTACAATCGATGGGTCGTTTCTTGGACCCCTGCGAGCGAGTCTTTCCGCCGACGGTGGCAACCTCGACTTCGCCGCTGCGCCTGAGGTATGCAGATGCTCCCCACACGTGTCTATTTCAAGCCGGTCCCCGCCACACCTGGCATTCTCCGCTTCGGTTCGCGCATGCAGCGCGGCGCCTTCCTCTTTGCAGCAGCGGCGGTGGCCGGCCTCGGCGTCACTCCGCGGGCTACCGCTGAGATTGTCGCCACGCGTGGCGAGCTGGACGCGATTCTTACCGACACCGTGCAACTTGAAGACTTCGAGGGCGTCAGCGTGCATGGCGGGACGTTTCTAACCGTGCCGAATCCGCTCTCTTCGCTCACGGCGCCGGCGTACTTCGACGTGCTTCCGGGCGTTACATACTTCGCACCCGCGGCGGACCTGAGTGTGTACGGCGGCTATTACGCGGGCGATGCCTCCAACTTTCTGACGACCAGCGGTGAGATGCTCATCTCGTTCGACGAGCCGCAGGTGGCCGCCGGGCTGGCGTTGATTCACGCGGCGACGGTCGAGTTCCGCTCCGGCGCGCAGGTGCTCGGGACGGTGGCCGCGCCGCAGGCCAGTTTCGCCGGGTGGAACCATCCGGTGCTCGGCATCACCTCGATCAAAGTAACCTCGACGAATCAGTATGACAGGGCCTGGATTGACGACGTGGAATGGGGGCTGAACCTGGCCGAGCTTTGCCAGGGCGACGTCAATGGCGACCGCCTCGTCGACCTGACAGACCTGTCCACGCTGCTCGCACAGTTCGGAACGGCTGCCGGCGCGACGCTCGCCGACGGCGACCTCGACGGTGACGGCGATATCGACCTCGACGACCTTTCGCTCCTGCTGGTGCGCTTCGGCGACGAGTGCCCCTGAGTCGCGGTTGCGCACGGGCATGAGGGTGCGGTGCGGACCTGACTGTCCGTCGAGCGCGGCTACTTCGCCCCGCTTGAAGCCGGCGCTCGCCGCGCCGCGACCAGCTCCGCCGGCAGCTCACGCGTCGATTTGCACTTCGGGTAATTCCCGCAGCCCAGGAAGCGCCCGCGCTGGCCCTGGCGGATCACCATTTTCCCGCCGCACTCATCACAGAGAATGTCCGTCTCAACCGGTTTGGGCCGCTGCGGCGCGGGGAGCATTTCCTCGGCCCGTTTCTTGGCCTCGCCGCGCAGATTGGCCACAAACTTGCACCGCGGGAAACCGGTGCATGAGAAAAACGGACCGAACCGCCCGCGCCGCAGCTCCATGGTGCTGCCGCATTCCGGGCATTGCAGCGCATGATCTCCCGGCAGTACTTCCACCACCGGTCGGCCCGTGCGAGTCAGGGCGAATCCCGTCGGTGGCGAGCCGTCCGTGCGCTTGGCACCGCCAGCGCTCGCTACGGCGGCGCTTGCCTCGCTGAGCGCGCCCGTGCCGGCGCTGGCCGCGGCGCTCGCGTCGCCGCTGGCCGTCGCGGCCGCCCGCAGCGTTTCAAGCTTCTCGATCGGATGGGTATTGCGGCAGCGCGGATACCCGGAGCACGCCACGAACTTGCCGCGTTTTCCGCTGCGGATGAGCATCGGCTTGCCGCACTTGTCGCAGGCCAGCCCGGCCTGTTCAGGTGGTTCGACAACCTTCTTGACGTACACACCCTCGGGCAGCCGCGCGGTCGCCTTGCAGTTCGGGTAGCGATTGCAGCCCAGAAACGCGCTGGTGCGCTTCCATTTCACCACGAGCTGACCTTCGCCGCATTCGTCGCACGGACGGCGCAGTTCCTCCTCGCTCGCCTGCCGCAGCGGCTTGCCGGACTCGTCACACGGGACGGTATTGCGGCACTCGGGATAGCCGCTGCAACCCAGGAACACCCCGCGCTTGGACTGCCGCAGTGTCATCGCTTTGCCGCAGACTTCGCATGCGGGCGCATCGGCGGGGGCAACCAGCGGTTGGCCCGAGCGATCGACGTTCATCGTCGCCTTGCATTTGGGATAGGCGCCGCACGCCAGGAAACGACCGGTCTTGCTCCAGCGATACACCATCGGGCCGCCGCACTGCGGGCAAGTCACATCGCTGGGCTGGCTGCGGGCCGGCTCCATGCCATCGACCGCCTGCGCCAGCAGCTCGCGGAATGGGTCGTAGAACTCATGCAGCACGTGCACCCAGTCGAGGTGCGCTTCTTCGATCTTGTCGAGTTCATTCTCCATGTAGGACGTGAATTTGACATCGAGCAGTTTGGGAAAATGCTCGACCAGCTTGTCGGTCACCAGCTCGCCCAGTGCCGTCGGGAAGAACTTGCGGTCCATCTGCTCGACGTATCCGCGATCCTGAATCGTGTCGATGATCGACGCGTACGTGCTCGGCCGGCCGATGCCCTCGGCCTCAAGCTGCTTGACCAGCGAGGCCTCGGTGTAGCGTGCCGGCGGCGACGTGAAATGCTGCTTCGGCTCGAGGTCGAGCCAACCCAGCGGCGCACCGACCGAAAGCGCCGGCAGAATCTGATCCTCGCTGCTGACGCCGGCGATTCTCATGAACCCGTCGAATACCAGCTTGCGCCCGCTGCCCGTGAAGCGCGCGGCGCCCAGTGCGGTGTCCGCGACGGCGCTGAGGGAGGTTGAATCCCACTCGGCCGGCGGCATCTGGCACGAGACAAATCGTCGCCAGATCAGGTCGTACAGTTTGTGCTGCTCATCGCTGAGGGCTTTGCGCAGGCTCTCGGGCGTGCGGAAAGGGTCGGTCGGGCGAATCGCCTCGTGGGCTTCCTGAGCGCGCTCCTGCCGCTTGCCGAAGAAATTCGGCTTCTCGGGCAAGTAGCGCTCGCCGAGCTTTTCACGAATGAACGTTCGGGCGGCGTCGATGGCATCCTTGGCGAGGTTGGTCGAATCCGTTCGCATGTACGTAATCAGGCCGACCGGGCCTTCGCCGTGCAGGTCAACCCCCTCGTACAACCCCTGCGCAACGCGCATCGTTCGCGAGGCGGAGAATCGGAGCTGAGTGCTGGCCTGCTGTTGCAGCGTCGCGGTCGTAAATGGCGCCGCCGGGCGGGTGGTCGTCCGGCGCGTGTTGAGGTCCGAGACGCGGATGGGTACGGCGCGATCGCGGCCCAGCGCGCCGACCAGTTCCGCCTGCTCCAGCCCCAGGTGCCCATATTCCACCCAGCGGCTGCGCCGGATTTCACGGACCACGAATCCCAGCGCCTCAGCGACTTTTCGGGCCGCGTCGGCGTTATTCACCTTGAACGGCTGGCCGTCAATGTCCGCCAGCTCCAGCCGCACGCTCTGGTTCGCGCCCAGCCAGCGCTGCACGTCCTTCTGGCTGGGTTGACCGCGGAGCATCTCCACCCAGGCCCCGGCGCGCGAAGCCGCCGCCGATGGGTCGCTCGTCGCGTACGCCCCCAGCTTCCAGGACTACTGCGGGACGCACGCCCGAATCTCGCGCTCGCGGTCGACAATCAGCCGCACTGCCAC
>CAYOHG010000291.1:0-5034 GCA_964403685.1 uncultured Planctomycetales bacterium | reverse complement strand
AACCGTCTTCAGCTCTTCGGCATCGGCGTGAGCTGGGGCGGGTTCGAAAGCCTGATCCTCGGCGGCGAGTTCTTCACCAGGCCGCCGCGGCCGAAGCAGCGACTGGTGCGCGTGAGCGTGGGCCTGGAATCGGCGCAGGACTTGATCGCGGATTTGGACAGGGCGCTGGAATGACTCGTTCGCGCAAGCCGCCTGCGAATAGTGCAACACTGCGCGGCAGTGACGCGCACGCCACCTTCGATCACCCCCTCGCGGCGCGCTACGCCTCGCCCGAGATGCTGCGGCTGTTCAGCCCGCAGCATCGCCACGGCACCTGGCGGCGCATCTGGCTGGCCCTGGCCGAGGCACAGCATGAAGTCGGCCTGCCCATCAGCACGGCACAGATCAGGGCCATGCGGGCCGCACTCGACAGCATCGATTTTGCCGCCGCCGCCCGTTACGAACGCGAGCTGCGCCACGACGTGATGGCCCACATTCACGCCTTCGGCGACGCGGCCCCCACCGCCCGTGGCATCATCCACCTCGGCGCGACCAGCATGGACGTGGTCGACAACGCCGACCTGCGCATCACGTGCGACGCGCTCGACCTGCTCATCGCGCGGGTGGGCGCCGCGGCCCGCCCGCTGGCGGACTTCTGCCGCCGCACCGCCGACCTGCCCTGCCTGGGATTCACGCACCTGCAACCCGCGCAGCTCACCACCGTGGGCAAGCGCGCCAGCCTGTGGCTAACCGACCTGCTCCGCGACGTCGAAGCACTGCGCGAGCTGCGCGGCCGGCTCAAGGCCCGCGGCCTGCGCGGCGCGACCGGCACGCAGGCCTCGTTCCTGCAACTGCTCGGCAGTCCCGCGAGAGTCGCGCAGCTCGAAAAGCGCTTCGTTCGCAAGCTCGGTTTCCGCGACAGCTACCCCGTTTGCGGGCAGACGTATTCGCGCAAGGTGGACACCGAGATCATCGCTGCACTGGCCTCGTTCGCCGCCGGCGCGCACAAGATCTGCAACGACATCCGCCTGCTGGCGATGCTCAAGGAAATCGAAGAGCCCTTCGAGCGCCGGCAGGTCGGCAGCTCGGCGATGCCGTACAAGCGAAACCCGATGCGCTGCGAGCGTGCCACCGGCCTGGCCCGCTACCTGATGACGCTGGCGGCCTCGCCGGCCATGACCCACGCCGCTCAGATGTTCGAGCGCACGCTGGACGACTCGAGCAACAAGCGGCTGGTCTTTCCCGAGGCGTTTCTATGCGCCGATGCGATCGCCCTGCTGCTGGCGAACATCTTCGACGGCCTGGTGGTCTATGAAGCCACGATCCGCGCCCATGTCGCCGCCGAGCTGCCCTTCATCGCCAGCGAGCAGATCATGCTGATGGCCGCGGCGGCGGGCGGCGACCGGCAGGAGTTGCACGAGCGCATCCGCGCGCATTCCCAGGCCGCCGGCGAGCAGGTCAAGCGCCACGGCCGGCCCAACGACCTGATCGAGCGGCTGCGATCGGACCCGCTTTTCGCCCGCGTGAACTGGAAGCAGGCCCTCGACCCCCGCCGCTACGTCGGCCTCGCGCCGCAGCAGACGCGCGCCTTCCTGCGCGGCCCGGTTCGGCGGGTGCTGAGGGGAATCAGCCGCGCCAACAGCGCCGCGGAGTTGCGGGTTTGATCGCCCCCCGGGTCGGCCTGGACCGCTTTGCCGATGATCCGATCTTGCCAGCCGGCGTGTAGGGTACGATGATCGCAAGCAGTGCCCGGCGCTCGTAGCTCAGATGGACAGAGCAGCGGTCTTCTAAACCGCGGGTCGCAGGTTCGAATCCTGCCGAGCGCGTTCGTGCAATCCGTCGCACTACATTGCAACGAATCCCCGTTGTTCGTATCCCCCAAAGACTTGCGCGCGTCGCCGTCATCGTGATTACGCGCGCCGTCATCGCACCGCGTCGCAACGCGCGAAACCGAATCGCGCGGCAATTGCGACTCCAAGCGCGCGTCGCCACGCCTCATTCCCTCACCACCAGTGCGCGGTGCAGCACCACGCTCGGCAGGGTCGCTTCCAGCACGCCGTCCTGCCACGTCCAGGACACCTCCTCCTCGCCCGGCACCCACTCGAGCGACGTCGGCCGCTCCGCCAGCCGCCAGCGCAGCCGCATCGGACCCGTAGCCGGGATCGTGTCGATCACCAGCCGGTTCGCCTGCGGCTGGCCCGCCAGGTTGATCACGTGCGCCGCGCGCTGCCCCGTCCGCGTCCGCCGCAACACCAGCTCAACCGTCGGCGGCGCGTCCAGCTCGACTTCCGGCGAAGTCAGTAGTCGGGCCATCACGCCGCCAAGAAACCGCCGCAAGAGCGGATTGTGCGACTGAAGGAACTGCACCGCGATCGGCCCGTACACCGCCGCAATCCGCCCCTTTTCGCACGCGACCAAAGTCGCGGCGACCTTTCCCGGCTGATGCGTATCGCGCGTTGCGAAGCGCTGCGCGAGCGGCTCGCCGGTCGTGAGCGTCACGTTCTGCCATGCGCCGTTGGCGTTGACCAGCCCGCTTTCGACCGCCAGCTCCGCCGCTTCGCTCGCGGCTGCGCCATCAAGCGTCACGCCGAGATGCAGCTCAAACAGCCGCGCACACTTCTCGCCCAGCAGCAGCAGGTTGCCGCCCGACCTTACATAGTCGAGCAGCGCCGCCTTCAGATCGTCGGGCAGAAGGCTCGTGTCCGGCAGCACCACGACCGGATACTCCGCCAGGCGCGGCAGAAGCTGATGCTCCGCGAGCACATCGACCGAGTAGTGACATTCCAGCAGCGCGTGCAGCGCGCCTTCCAGCTCGCCCGTGGTGCCCCACGGTGCGTAGACCGCGTCCGACCGCTCCAACTGCTCCGCGGCGCACAGCAGCAGCGCCACCTGCGGGATCGTCGTGCTGCGATGACAGAACTCCTGCCGCGCCCGGCAGAAATCGGCGACCTCGCCCGCGATTGCGATGATCGACTCGCTGATGTGCCCTGATCGCGTTGGCGTGTAGTAAACCTGAAACGCGCCGCCCTGGCTCAGCACGATCGCCGCTTCCTGCTGAAGCTGGACCGCCGACTTCAGGCTCGCCTGGACGTTTCCGCCCCACAGGAACCCCCACGCCAGCAAATCCCACGGATGACCCACGCTCGACAGGTAGCGCGCATCAAGGCGGGCCCGGTCCACGGCGCCCAGCGGCGTGAAATCGCCCGACAGAAAGTCCAGCTTCGCCCGCACCGGCTGCGGCGCAAACGTCGTGTACATCCAGTTGCTGGTGATCTGTAGCCCCGGGCGGGCCTCGTGCAACGCGTCGACCCAGTGCTCGAGATATCTCTCGAACGCGCGCCGCTGAAACATCTTCCACTCCAGCCAGTGCGGTTCGCCGCGATGCTTCGGCGCAGCGTCAAGTCCGCTCTCGGCCTTCCACGCCGCCAGCGCCGCCGGGCTGTAGTCAAGCTGCGTCGCCCAGCACTCACCATCCACCCAGACACCGTCCAGTTCGTACGCGCTGCACACCTCCTTGAGCTGCGGAATGAGCAGCTCATCCACGTACGGCCCGAACACGCTGGTGATATTCGTGTCGCGATTGCCGCCGGCGTCCACCCGCGCCCATTCCGGATGATGCTCCAGCGCCGCCGTGTCCCACACGCCGGAGTAGTGGATGTACAGCCCGATGCCGCGCGCGCGGGTCAACTTCCGCCAGATCGCCAGCGAGTCCTGCACGATCCCCGGCGAAGGCCAACCGACTTTGGTCGGGTATCCGGTGTATCCGGCGTGCCCCTTGCAGTCATACTGCACCCAGTCGGGCTGAACGCGCGTCAGCAGCTCGACGATGTTCTCCTCGCGAATGTCCGCGCCCAGCGACGTGTCGTTCTTGCCCGGATGAAGATCGAAATGCAGGCCGAAGAACGCCTCGGATCGCGGCAACGGCCGAGGCGGCTCGTCCGCGACCGCGCCGACGGCCTGCAAATAGACAAGAACGCACGCCGCGAGCCGTATTGTGCTCGCGCCGGACCGACGCTGAACCAACCCGGACATGGAGAATCTCCGCAATAAGGGCGATTGAGGCGATTCGCGGCAGTACTTCACAACGGCACTCCTCGCCACGCACGCTACCGCGCTGCGGCTTCACCGGCGAGCGGCCGGACCGCGGCGACTGGACTCTTGCGGGCTGGTTTCCGTTGAGGCGCGCGGGCGGGATGTACTCTTTCATCCGCCGCACCGACCGGATCCGACTTCGACCGATGGGACCGACGGGCGGGATGCCCGTACCACCCATTGGTGAATCACCGACGACGGGCGAGACGCCCGCCCCACCCTTCTTGGAGACCAAGATCGTTGCTGCACCCATCTGGTCGCGCGGAATTACACCCCCCGGCTGGCGCGCATCACCGCAAACCACGCGAAGCCCGCGTACACGGCGTAGACCGGCAACACGCGCAGCCGCGAGCCGGCGAGAGCGAGCGCGCCCAGTACGTAGAACTCCGTCAGGGCCCGCAGAAACGCCCAGTGCTCGACCCACACCACGTCCGTCAGGCTCAGGCCCAGGCCACCGTACAGCAGCCACCCGACGACAACCTCAGACCCGGCCCGCGTCGTGCGCAGCGCGAAGAACACGCACGCCGTGAACACCGCCAGGAATACTAGAATTCCAAGCCAGTAATCGAACACGCCCGATCCCGCCGAGGCCAGCACGCGCTGAACGAACGCAACCAACCCCAGAAACGGCGGGCCGATGTTGCTCTCCCCTGCCATGACCGGAAACACGCCCCAGCGGCCGCGCAGGAACCACTGCCAGGCGGCGAATACGACGATCGGCGGCGTCAGCGCCACGGCCATCGCTGTGAAGCCGGTGCGGCGCGCCGCGTCGCCGTTGGCGGAGGGATCGGCGGCGACCGGTTCGTCGCCTGAGTAGCGCGGCTCGATTCCGGGCCGCAGCTCGAGTTCACCGCACGCCGCGAGTCCAGCACGCGTTGCGGTCGCGTTCCGCAGCGCAAGCCCCAACCGGAGCACGAACAGCGGCAGCGCTTCGTTGCGGGCCAGGTCGACGCGGATGGCGTC
>CAYOHG010000290.1:0-5056 GCA_964403685.1 uncultured Planctomycetales bacterium | reverse complement strand
CGACGTGCGCGACCCCGCCAGCCTGCAATCGTATCTCGACGTGGAGCAGCTCCACGCGCTGATTCGCGCCGGCGCGATCAGCGGCGGGATGCTGCCTAAGCTGGCCGCGGCCGTGAACGCGCTGCGCGGCGGAGTCCCGCGCGTGCACATCATTAACGGACAGGCCGCCGACTCGCTGCTATGCGAGGTCTTCACCAACGAGGGCTGCGGGACGCTGCTGGTGGCGCAACAGCCGCCGCGCTGCGACCCGCCGGCCAGTCCAGCGGCCGCAACCGATCCGGCAATCGCCGCGGAGGCGGCGGTCTCGCCATGATCGAGACGCTTGGCCAGCTCGTCTCCATCCGGAGCGTGTCCAGGCAGGAGCACGCCGCGGCCGACTTTGTCGCCACGGTTCTGCGCCAGGCCGGGCTCGAAGTGCAGCGCGCCGGCAACAACGTCTGGTGTGAAGTCGGTGATGCCCCGCGCCCACGGCTGTTGCTCAACTCGCATCTGGATACCGTCCCCCCCGGGAACGGCTGGAGCGCCGATCCCTGGACGCCGCGGCGCGAGGACGGCCGCGTCATCGGCCTGGGCGCCAACGACGCCAAGGGCTGCGTGACGGCGATGATCGCCGCGGCCACGCGCATTGGCGCCGCAATCCAGCGGGGAACACGCTTCGGCGGCACGCTGGTGCTGGCCCTGACGGCCGAGGAGGAAATCAGCGGGCAGGGGCTGGCGACAATCCTGGGGCATCTGCGCCCGCTTGATGCGGCCCTGGTGGGCGAGCCGACCGGACTGACGCCGATGATCGCTCAGCGCGGCCTGCTTGTGCTCCGCGGCATCGCCCGTGGGCACACGCGCCACCCGGCCAACACCCCACTGGAGACGGCTGACAACGCCATTCAGAACGCCGCCGACGACTTGCGGCGGCTGCGGGATTTCGATTGGGGCGGCGCTCATCCGCTGCTGGGGCGCTGCCACGGCCACGTCACGCGCATCGGCGGCGGCGTCGCCAACAACGTCATTCCCGACGCGTGCGAATTCACGCTCGACATCCGCACCGTTCCGACCGAGACGCACGCGGCGCTGTTCGATCGACTGCGCGCAGCGCTCGCGAGCGAGCTGGTCATTCACAGCGAGCGGCTCGAGCCGATCGAGACCAGCCCCGACACGCCGATCGTTCAGGCCGTGTTGCGGGCCCTGCCCGGTTCGAAGCCTGCCGGCAGCCCCGCCATGAGCGACATGGTGTTTCTCCGCGGCGTGCCGGCGGTGAAGTTCGGCCCGGGGCAGTCGGTCCGTTCGCACACGCCGGATGAGTACCTCACAGATGTCGAGTTGCAGGCGGGCGCGGACGCCTACGAGCGTGTGGCCCTGGAGTACATGCGTTCCGTCAGCCGGGAGGGTCGCACATGAGCAGCGGGGGCGAGCGACTGTGGGAGAAGGGTGAACGGCTCGATGCATTGGTGCATCGCTTCACGGTCGGCGACGATCCGGCCTGCGATCGTCATTTGGTTCACTGGGATTGTCTCGGATCGGCGGCGCACGCCCGCACACTGGCCCGCGCCGGACTACTGACGGAAGTGGAGCTGAGCACGCTGCTGACCGGATTGGCGGAGGTTGACGGGCTGCACGCCCTGGGCCGCTTTGACATCCCCCCGGAGCTGGAAGACTGCCATACCGCGAT
Organism: uncultured Planctomycetales bacterium; assembly: GCA_964403685.1. Lineage (GTDB taxonomy): Bacteria > Planctomycetota > Phycisphaerae > UBA1845 > Fen-1342 > CAYOHG01. Next base: position 3,393 of record CAYOHG010000290.1, on the reverse strand, counting down.
CGAGTCCTTTCTGGTCCTGCGCGACGGCCCTAGCGGCGGCAAGATCCACACCGGGCGCTCGCGCAACGATCAGGTCGCGGTGGTCATGCGGCTGTACCTGCGGCACCAGGCGCTGGAGTGGATGGGCGCGTTGCAGGCGTTCATTCAGGCGCTGCTGGAGCGGGCGGAGCGCGATGGGCAGACCCCCATGCCCGGCTACACGCACATGCAGCCGGCGATGCCGTCGAGCATCGGGCAGTGGCTGCACGGGCTGGCCGAGGGTGCCCTGGAGCAGATGCGAGCCGGCTTGGACCTGCTCGAACGGCTGGATTCGTGTCCGCTGGGGAGCGGCGCCGGCTTCGGAGTACCACTGCCGATCGATCGCGCGTACACTGCCCGCCTGCTGGGATTCGCACGCGTTCAGCGCAGCCCGGTGGATGTGCAGAACAGCCGCGGCCGGCTCGAAAAGTACTTCGTGCGGCTCGGGGCGGACATTCTGGCGGTGCTCGAGAAGTTCGCCTGCGATACGCTGTGGTTCTCAATGCCGGAGTTCGGGTTCTTCGCTCTGCCCGAGGGATTCACCACGGGCTCTTCGATCATGCCGCAGAAACACAACCCGGACGTGCTCGAGCTGCTGCGGGGGCGCGCCGCGCGGCTGCGGGCGCGCGTGCTGGAGCTAGAACTGGTCGCCGCGAAGCTGCCCTCGGGCTATCAGCGCGACCTGCAACTGACCAAGGAGCCAGCCCTGCGCACGGCGGGCGACGTAAGCGAATCGCTGTGCGTGGCCGAGCGCGTCGTGCGCGGGCTGCGGTTGGACGCACAGCGGCTGCATGCCGCCATGCGGCCCGAGCTGTACGCCGCCCACGCGGCCCTGGAACTGACGCGCGGCGGCGTCCCCTTTCGCGAGGCCTACCGCCGCGTCGCCGCGCGGCTGGCCGGCGAGGGCCTGAGTCGCGCGGAGGTCGCGCGCTGGCAGTCGCAGACCGGCGACCCGCGCGAGTGGATCGCCCCGCTGCGCGACGATCTGCAGGCGACGCAGGATTCGATCGAACGCACCCGCACGCGCGTCGCGCAGGCCGAAGCGTGCCTGCTGCTGCGCCTGGAGAGCCAGCCCACGCATGCCGAAGTCCCCTGACATCCAGCGCGTCTTGATCATCGGCAGTGGACCGATCGTGATCGGTCAGGCCTGCGAATTCGACTATTCCGGGACGCAGGCCTGCCGTGCGTTGCGCGAAGAAGGCATCGCCGTCGTCCTGCTTAACAGCAACCCCGCCACCATCATGACGGACCCGGAGCTGTCCGACCGCACCTACCTCGAGCCGATCACGGCCGACGTGATCGACGAGATCCTGACGTTGGAAGCGGCCCGCGGCACGCCGGTGGACGCCGTCCTGCCCACACTGGGCGGACAGACCGGCCTGAACTGCGCCATGCAGGCCTTCGAGAGCGGAATCCTCGCGAAGCACAACGTGCGGCTGATCGGGGCCGACTGCGACACGATTCGACGAGCCGAGGACCGCGAGGAATTCAAGCGGACGGTCACCGCCGCCGGCGTCGCCGTGCCGCGCTCCGGCACGGCCGGCACGTTCGACCAGGCTGTCCAGATTCTCACCGAGATCGGGCTGCCCGTCTGCATTCGCCCGGCCTACACGCTGGGCGGCACGGGCGGGGGCATGGCCCGGACGGCTGAGGAGTTTGATTCGATCGTCCGGCTCGGGCTGGACCAGTCGCCGGTGCACCAGGTGCTGATCGAGGAGGATCTGACCGGTTGGAAGGAATTCGAGCTCGAGATGATGCGCGACCGCAACGACAACGTGGTCGTGGTCTGCTCGATCGAGAACGTCGACCCGATGGGGGTTCACACCGGCGACTCGGTCACGGTCGCCCCGGCCCTGACGCTGACCGACGTCGAATACCAGCGGCTGCGCGACGCCGCCATCGCCATCATGCGCGCCATCGGGGTAAACACGGGTGGCGCGAACATCCAGTTCGCGGTAAACCCGCGCGACGGCCGGCTGTTCGCCATCGAGATGAACCCGCGCGTCTCGCGCTCTTCGGCGCTGGCCTCCAAGGCCACCGGATTTCCCATCGCGCGGATCGCCGCCAAGCTGGCCATCGGCTACACGCTGGACGAGCTGCGCAACGACATTACCCGCGCCACGTCGGCGTGCTTCGAGCCGGTCATCGACTACTGCGTCGTCAAGATGCCGCGCTTCGCCTTTGAAAAGTTCCCCGACGCCGACGAAACGCTCACCACCTCGATGAAATCCGTCGGCGAGTCGATGGCCATCGGCCGGACCTTCAAGGAAGCGTTTCAGAAGTGCATCCGCTCGATGGAGATCAAACGCCCCGGCTACGGGCTGCACGCCGGCGACAAGTGGTTCGAGGCGCTCCGCCGCGAACCGCTTGAAAGCGACGGCGAAAGCCCCTGGATCGAGCTCAACGGCGAAGAACCCCGCCCGGCGCCGCCGGTCTTTGGTGGAACGGCGCTGGTCGAGCCTCCGGGTGATTGGGACGAGCAGGCCAGCAGCCGCTGGCCCGTGCCGGACGAGATTCTCGAGCCGAAGCTCGCGCGGCCGTGTCAGGGTCGCCTGTACTACGTGCGCTACGCGCTGAAGCGCGGCTGGACGATCGAGCGGATCGCCGCACTGTCGCACATCGACGTGTGGTTCCTGGATCAACTGGCCGAGCTGGTGGATTTCGAACGCCGCCTGATCGAGGAGACGCCCTCCGCAGGCGCACCGATCTCCGCGCGGCTGCTGGAAACGTACCGGCAGGCCAAGACGCTGGGATACAGCGACGTGCAACTGCGGCACGTCTGGCGCCTGGACGCCGCCCAGTTTGCGCGCCTCCGAGCGCAGGCCGATCGGCCGCGCTTCAAACTCGTGGATACGTGCGCCGCGGAGTTCGAGGCCGCCACGCCCTACTACTACTCGACCCACGAGCAGCCGCTGGGGCTGGTGGTTCGCGACCCGGCCGCCGCCGCCGAGCTGCGCCGGCATCAGCAGTCGCGCGGCGGTGTGGCGCTGGGACCGGCGGTACAGGCGCTGGCGGTTGATTCAACCTCGCGCTACCGCGTGTTGGACGACGAGCACGTGCTGGTCGAATCATACGACGACGAGCTGCGCGTCAGCCCGCGCCCGAAGGTGATCATCCTGGGCGGCGGGCCCAACCGCATCGGGCAGGGCATCGAGTTCGACTACTGCTGCGTGCATGCGGCCCGCGCGGCCCGGGAGATGGGTTTCGAGACGGTCATGGTCAACTCGAACCCGGAAACCGTCAGCACCGACTACGACACCAGCGACCTGCTCTTCTTCGAGCCGCTGACCCACGAGGACGTCCGCAACATCTGCGAGCGGCTCAACGGCCGCCCCTTCTCCGCCGCGCGCGACGACGCCCGCACGGGGCTAGTGC
>CAYOHG010000289.1:0-5068 GCA_964403685.1 uncultured Planctomycetales bacterium | reverse complement strand
CTGCCCCTGCCGAAACAAGGCGAGCATCAACTCTCCTGTGCATACATGATGTTCTTGGCCTGCTCCCCAAAATCTGATCCAGGTGTTATGAGAGTCCCGTGCCCGGCCGCGGCGTTCGCCGACACCGGTGAATACGAGCGCCGCCAAGCGGCCGCCTTGAAGAAACGCCGTTCCGAGCTCGCGGGCATGCACGACCGCCTGCTCAACGCGTATCTGGCCGGGACGGTCGACGAGGCCATTTACAGGGCCAAGACCGCCGAGTTGGGGTCCGAAATGCGGGCCGTCGAGGAGGCTCTCGAACGGCTCGGCGACTGTGATCCGGGCCGCGCGGCCACGGCCCTGGCGGCCTTCGACTTCAGCCAGCGGGCCGCAGACATCTGGCGCGGTTCAAACAACGCCGTCCAACGCGAGATCCTGGATTCCGTTTATTTGAACCGCATGCTGAGCGACGTAACTCTCATAACCACAAAGAGAAAGCCCTTCGACGTTCTCGCCGAAGGGCCGTTTCTTGAGAAGAGTCGGGGCGACAGGATTCGAACCTGCGACCTTCTGCACCCCATGCAGACGCGCTAAGCCAGACTGCGCCACGCCCCGGACGCTGGTTGCACGCTAGAGTCGCCGCGCCTCGAAGTCAAGCCACCTCTCGGGCCGCCGGGCCCCCGCCGATAACCGGCCCGCCGGGCGCTTCACTCTGCCTGCTGCGTAACTCCGCCGGGCGCTACACACGGCCTGCCGCTTGATTCCGCCGGGCGCTGCACTCCGCCTTGCGCCTCACTCCGCCAGGCACGTCGCCTTGCAGCGCTCGTCCGCGTGCGGCTGGAAACGGCGGGGGAAGCGGTTCTGAACGGCCCAGGAACGAACCGCTGGTGCGTGGCACAAAAAAAGGCCGCCGAGCGTTAGCTGAGCAGCCTCGTCGCTCCGTAGAGCGGTGGCCTGCGAATTTTGCATCTTGTTGCGAAAAGACGCAGGCCGGGGTCGATTACACTGCGCGCATTGTCGTCATTTCCCCCGGGGCTGTCAATTGGGGAGCCGCAGGATGGCCAGCCTTACGCTCGGGATTGACCTTGGGCCCACCTCCATCGGCTGGGCTTTACTCGACGTACCCGGCGCCAAACTGATCGCTTCTGGCGTGCGCGTCTTTCCTGAGGGAGTCGCGCGCGACGCGAGCGGGGCCGAGCAATCCAAGAACGAGCAACGCCGAATCGCACGCGGCATGCGTCGCCAGATCCGGCGTCGCGCCAAGCGCAAGCAGCGGGTACGCCGGGCGCTGGTCGAGGCCGGGCTGCTTCCCCAATTGGCTCTGCTCGAGCGTGACAACCCGGAGCGGATCGCCTGGGAGCGGGATCAGTTTCGACGTGCCGACCCCTATGCGCTCCGCACGGCGGCTCTGACTGATCGGCTCGATCCGTTCGATCTTGGGCGCGCGCTGCTCCATCTGAACCAACGGCGCGGGTTCCTGAGTAACCGAAAGACCGACCGCGCCAAGCGAAAAGAGGCCTCCGAACTCCTGACGGAGATCAGCGCGCTAGCGGACAAGCTCGAAGGACGCACGCTGGGACAATATCTTGTCGAGCTTCGCGGCAGCGACCCCGCGCGATACCACGAAGCTCGCCTCCGCGGCCTCCACACTCGCCGCGACATGTACCAGGCTGAATTTGATCGAATCTGGGAAGCGCAGCGGCGTTTCCACCCTGAACTACTGACGGATGCCGCGCGCGCGCGCATTCGCGATCTGATCTTCTTTCAGCGCGAACTTCGCCCCCCTCCGCTCTCATTGATCGGCGCCTGCGAGCTGGAACCGCGATTGCCGCGCTGCCCACGCGCGGACCGCCGCGCCCAGCGCCTGCGCATTCACCAGGAGGTGAACAACCTCCGTGTCATCGACACCAGCAGGCACACGGAGCGGGCGCTCACCGAAGACGAGCGCGGAAAACTGGTGCAGCTCTTGTTGGCGACCAAGGATCTGAAGTTCGACAGCATCAGGAGCAAGCTCTTCGAGCAGCACGAGAGCATCCGCTTCAACCTCGAGGAGGGCGGGCGCAAGTCGCTCAAGGGCATGACCAGCGACGCCGCCGTGAAGAGCACGAAGATTCTCGGCAAGGCCTGGGACCGGCTGCCCGAGTCAACCAAGGACCGAATCGTCGCGGCCGCGATCGACGACGACGAGTCGCGCGTGCGATTTCTTCTCGGTGAGTCCGCACTGGATTCAGATCTGGCGCCGCAACTGCTCGACCGCATCGACTTCGAGGAAGGCTACGCAAGCTACAGCCTGCACGCCATCAAGAAACTGCTACCGCACGTCGAGCGCGGACTCCCGCTGACCAGCCGCGATCCATCTGTTCCGTGCGCACTTCGCGAAGCGGGCTATCAAATGCCCTGGGACACGGTCGTCGATCAGCGGAAATACCTGGACCAGCCGCCCAACGTAACGAACCCGATCGTTCGCGCCGCGTTGCACGAAGTGCGCAAGGTCATCAATGCAATCCTGCGCGAGTTGGTCTATCCGTCCGGCCATACGCTGGAGCACATCCATATCGAGCTCGCTCGCGAAGCGCGCGGCACCGCCGAGCAGCGCCGCAAGTACAGCCTCGAAATCCGAAAGCGCGAGCACGAACGCGACGATGCCGCCGAGCGCATCCGCGAAGCTGGCGTCCGACCGACCCGCGAAGCGATCGACCGCTACCGGCTTTGGCGCGAACAGGGCGAAATCTGCATCTACTGCGGCGACTCCATCTCACTGGCCCAACTCCTTGGTGGCGAAGTCGACGTTGACCATATCCTGCCGCGCTCGCGAAGCCTGGACAATTCGCTCATGAACCGCGTGGTGTGCTTCCGGCGTGAGAATGCGCAGAAAGGCGATCAAACAGTCCACGAGTGGCTCGCCGACCGAAATCCCGCCAGGTATGAGCAGGTGCTGCAGCGCGCCAGGCGCCTGCCGTATCCCAAGCTCAAGCGCTTCTACCAGGCCAACGTCACAATTGACGACTTCTTCGCGCGCCAGTTCGTGGACACCACCTACATCACCACACAGGTGCGCGACTACGTACGCACGCTCGGCGCGGACATTGTCTGCGTGCGCGGCCAACATACCGCCGAGCTCCGCTGGCAGTGGGGCCTCGACACCGTGCTGCGCCACGACGACCTGCCGATCAAGAACCGCGAGGATCACCGCCATCACGCCGTCGACGCGATCGTCATCGCACTGACCAACCGATCGCGCCTGCAACAGCTTGCGGCCATCCGTCGCATGGGCGGGACCGAACGCACCGGCGAAATCCTGCCGGAGCCCTGGCCCAGCTTCCGCGCCGATGTCGAAGCCACCGTCAACGCCATCAACGTCTCCCACCGAACCCGCCGGCGAGTCAGCGGCGCGCTACACGACGAGACTATCTACGGTCCCACTGCGGAACGAAACTTCTTTGTCTACCGCAAACCGATTGAAACGCTGACAACGGCAATGATCGACAAGATTCGGGATCCGATCATCCGCGACCTTGTCAAGAAACGCCTGGCGGCGCACGGTATTTCAATCGGACGCGGCGGTGGAAAGATACCGCCGGAGGTCTGGAAAGACCCGTTAACCATGGACTCCGGCGTGCCCATCCGGAAGGTCCGGCTACTCGTCCCAAGTGACTCGATTCGCCCAATTCGAGCCGGAACCGCATTCGTGCAGCCAGCCAATCTGCATCACATCTGCATCTTCGACGTCAAAAACGGTGGCCCTCGTGAGACGCGCAAGGCAATCTTCGTTTCAATGCTCGACGCAATTGATCGGATCCGTTGTCGGAAGCCGCTGATTCAACGGAACCCCCCTGAATATCCCAACCTTGACTTCAAGTACTCGATTGCCTCCAACGAGCTGTTTCTCATCGAGCACAATGGGAAGACGGACCTGTATCGCTTTGAGACGGGCGCGTCTACCAGCCACCAGATGTGGTTTCGTCACCATACATTCGCCGGACCGTCTGGAAGCAACAAGACGGGGCGAATTAGCAAGATGCCCAACACTCTCCGTGCGCAGAAGGTCACGGTTGACACGCTCGGGCGGATCCGACGGGCAAGCGACTGATTGCGAGCAGACCAAGATGAAGTATGGCCGGCCGCCCCGCCGATAACGCCCACAAAGGGCGCCGTCGGCCATGATCAAGCGCACCGTCGAAATCTCGCAGCGACCGGTGCACCTGACCGTCCGCGATCGCCAACTGCTGCTCCTGGCCCGCGACGAACCGGCCCCGGCGCTGCCCGCCAAACCCGACAACCTGCTCAGCGCCATTCCCTGCGAAGACATCGGCCTGCTGCTCGTCGAGCACGCCGGCGTCACCTATTCGCACGCCGCCCTGCTGACCTTGATCGAAAGCGACGCCGCGGTCGTTCTCTGCGGCCGCGATCATCTGCCCGCCGGCCTGCTTCTGCCGCTGGGCGAGCACACCCAGGTCGTCTGGCGAATTCACGACCAGCTCGCCATGCAGCGCCCGCTGCGCAAGCAGCTCTGGCGGCAGCTCGTCGTCGCCAAAATCCGGGCCCAGGCCGCCAACCTGCCCGCCGGCAGCAGTGCGCGTTCCCGCCTGCTGTCGCTCGCCCGTGAAGTCCGCTCCGGCGATCCGACCAACGTCGAGGCCCAGGCGGCGCGCGTCTACTGGGCCGCCTGGCGCAACAACCTGGATGTGCCCGCGCCCGCCAGCGTAAACACGTGTCCCGAAACCACACAATCCTCCGCCGGCGGACCGCCGCGGACGCTGTTTCGCCGCAACCCCGACGGCCCGCCGCCGAACAACCTCCTGAACTACGGCTACGCCGTGCTGCGCGCCGCGCTGGCCCGCGCGATCGTCTCGGCCGGTCTGCTGCCGGCCCTGGGCATTCATCACGCCAACCGCTCCAACGCCTTCTGTCTGGCCGACGATCTCGTGGAACCGCTGCGGCCGCTGGTAGACGACCGCGTCGCGCAGCTTGTGCGCGACGGGCTGGCCGACCTTACTCCGCCGGTCAAGCGGGCTTTGCTCGAGCTGTTGGCCATCGAGCTGCGCACCGGCGAGCAGTCCGGCCCGCTGATGGTCGCGCTGCATCGGTA
>CAYOHG010000288.1:0-5077 GCA_964403685.1 uncultured Planctomycetales bacterium | reverse complement strand
GCCGACGACGGCGCCCGCCTGCGAATCGGCGAAACCGACCCGCTCGTGCTGCGGGCGCGCTGGGACACCGGCTCGGCAACGGGTCGCGTGCTCCTGCAGCGCGGAGTGCACACGTTGACGCTGGAGTACTTCCAGATCGGCGGGCAGAGCGCCCTGCAAGTCGAATTCGAAGCGCCCGGCCTGCCGCGCCAACCGATCCCGCCGGCGGCGCTGGGGCACCGTCCGTAGCGACACACAGCCGCCGCGGAGCGGGCGCCGCGCACAGCGCGAAACGTGACACTCGCGAGGCTCAGGCGAATCCGCCGGTGATCATGTTGCGTGGCTGCGTCCCGTCTACGCGCTGATCGAAGCTCACTCTTCGACCACGAAGGGATGTCGCACGACCGAAACGCCGGTCGGCAGGCACGCGGCGACGGACTCTCCTAATCGTGCAGGTTGCAGGTCGATCGGTTCCGGCGGCGCCGCGTCGTTCAAGCAGGCCAGCAGGGCAGCCTCGCGAGCTCGGTCCGCGGGCAGCATGCCCCCATGCTGCGCAATCGCCAGGAAGACCGCCTGCTCAATGGGCGGCGAATCGGAAACGTCAAGGATGATCTCCAGCGGTTCGCCCGCTTCGAGCCGCGCCAGCAGCGTCCCCTCGCTGAATTCATGCACGTCCCAACGGACGCAGGCACATTCGCTGCTCCATCCGCGGACGAGAACGAGCGTGTACACGTCCTGCTCGGAACACGAGCGCAGCCGGTCGAGCCGCGGCTGGTCCAACGCGGCGCGTGTGGGCAGGTATTCCACTGAGACCGGGAGGATGCCCGCGCGCGCCGCCGCCGACGAATAGGGCGCCGGCCGGTGCGACGCGCTGTTGACGATCCACAGCAGCGCAATCGCCGCCGCCGCACCGCAGAACCAGTCCCATGGCCGGCGACGATTCGCCGAACAGGCTTCGGCGAGCTCACGGTCGTCCGGCAGACGACGGTCCCGCTCCGCGAGATGGCGAATCAGCCGATCCAGCGTCCGATCATCCACGGGGGTACTCCCACGCCACATCTAATAGAGTTATTCCGCCGATTCGAGCAATTGCTCGACGGTTTCCGCGGAGAACCCCTCGGCCGCCAATGCCGACCGCAACTTCTTGTACGCATTGACTTTGTGAAGATGCGCGCTGGACGGCGCCAGGCCCAGCGCGGCCGCGACGCTCCGCTCCGATTCGCCCGCCGCCGTCCCCAGCACCATTGCACGCTCCAGCTCGCTGAGACAGTCCGCCCCCGTGCGACGCTCAATCGCGCCGCGTACTGCGTCCAGCAGCGCGGCATAGTCCAAGGCGTGATCGGGCGACCCGGCGGGACCGCTGATCGCCACGTCCGCCAGAAGATCCGCCGAGCCCAACCCGCCAGCGCTGCTCGAGCGCCGTTCCTGGAGATACACGTTGTTGGCGATCGCGTAGACGAAGGTGCTGACAGCGGCCCGCTGCGGATCGTAACGCCCGCGTCTCAGCGACTCCCAGAAGTTGCCCCAGGTGCGCTGCACCAGGTCGTCGACGCGGTCCCAGCGACCGGCCAGCCGCTGGGCGAACATCCGCCGCAGGCCCGGCGAGAGCTGCTCGATCACCTGCGAAACGGCCGCGCGTTCGCCCGCCGCAACACGCCTGCGCAGCTCGTCCGCCCCGTGCGACATGGCGGGAAGGCTACGGTGAGGCGCGGGACTTGGCAAAGCACGCCCGTCCGCGCCGATTACGGTGCCGCAGTCACACCGTCGCGCTGCGCGAGCCGCTTGGCTAGCGCGGCGCCGGAGTGCAACGCGCCTTCCATGTACCCGACGAACTGGTAGCAGGCGTGCTCACCCGCGAAATGCAGCCGGCCCATTCCCTTGCGCAGCAGCGGACCCACGGTCGTCACCTGCCCCGGCGCCGGGAATGAGTAGCCGCACAGGATCCACGGAGCCCCCGGCCAATCCATGAAGCGCGACTGCACGAACGGATCGCGAATGCCCGGGAACAGCCTTTCAAGCTCCGCCAGGTAGCGCTCGTCGCGCTTGTCCTTGGGAAACTCGCGGCACTGCTCGGCCGGCGGGCCGCCGGAGAAACAGTTCAACGACGCGTCCTCATCGCCCCCCTGGTTGTCGGTTCCATCCCAGGTCTCGCTGACCGGGCCGTCGGTCAGGCCGTCGGGCGCGAGCTTCGCGTCCTTCCAGAAGCGCGTCGTGAGCGATACCAGGTATTTCAATGTCACCCCGAGCTGCGGCGCAAGCACCGCGGGCAGCGCGGGCGAAATCTGGATCTTGCTCCACACCGACGGTGGAACCGCGAGCACGACATCGTCCGCTTCGATCGTCCGGCCGTCCGCGCAGGTCGCCACGACGCCGCTGTTGGTCACCTTGATCGCCGTGACGGGCAGCTTGAGCACGATGCGGTCGGAGCCGATGGCCTCGGCGAGCTTCTTGGCGAGCTGGTCGTTGCCGCCCTTGCAGCGGTAGACCTCGCTTTCCGTCCAGTATTTCTCGACACCGCCGCCCTTGATCTGCGCGAGCATGCCGAGGTAGCTCTGCCGCTCGAGCGCCACGCCGTTGTCGGCCGTCAGCAAGGCCCACGTGCCGCGACGGGTCATGGGCGACAGATTCTCCTGCGCCTTGAGCCAGTCGGCGGTGGTCCGCTTGTCCAGCTCGGCGGCGTTGGGGCTGAGCCAGGGCTGATCGGCGTCAATCGGCTCGGCGTCGCGGTTCATGGTGCTGAAGGCCGCGTCCATCTCCTCCCAGACCTTCAGGGCGTCGGCGTCGCTGAGCTTCTGGCCGTTGAGAATGACCGGAAACGCGGCATCTTCGGCCTCGGTTACGTCGAGGAACTCAAGCTTGAACTTCTCGGCGTAGGCCACCCAGGTCGGGTGATTCGAGCCGATCAGTTCAGCCCCGCCCTCGACGTTCTTGCCCGGGACGAAGTCGGCGAAGCTCAACACGCGTCCGCCGACGCTGTTGCGCGCTTCGATTACGGTGACGTCGTAGCCCGCGCTGCGCAATTCGTGCGCGCAGGCCAGTCCGGCAAAGCCGCCGCCGACGACAATCACGCGCTTCGCGCCGAATGCCGTCCGCGCGCGGGCCACCGTCGCGGGCCCGGAGAGCAGCAGCCCGGCACCCAGCAGCGCCGAAGCGCGCAGCAGCTCGCGGCGAGAAAGCGGGTCCGGCCTGGGTCCGAATCGCCGCGTGAGTCGGGCAAACAGCGAGTGAGACATTTCCGGCTCTCCTGATAGCGGTGACCGTAGGGTGTTTGACGCGATTGTCGGCTCGCGTCGGCCGCATCGCAACCGCGATTCGTCGATCGCGCGCCGCTGGCGGGCGGCAAGTCATGCCGTCAGGTGTCGCGCATCCCGGAATCGCTGTGGACCACGGCGGCGGGCTTGGCCGCGCGCGCGCTCCAGCGGTGCCGCATGAACTCGACGATCCCCGGCAGGATCGACAAAAACACGATCAGGAGAATAACCTTCTCGAAATGCTCCTGGATCCACGGGATGTTCCCCAGGAAGAAGCCCGCGTAGACGCAGATCGCAACCCACAGCACCCCACCGACGACGTTGTAGAGGAAGAACTTCGCGTAGGTCATCGCGCCCATGCCCGCCACGAAAGGAGCGAACGTCCGCACAATCGGCACGAAGCGGGCAATGATGATCGTCGCACCGCCGTACTTCTCGAAGTAGGCATGCGTCTTGTCCATGTACTCGGGCTTGAAAACGCGCGGGTGACGCGCCAGCAGCCAGCGGCCGAAATAGCGCCCGATCGAATAGTTGGCGCTGTCGCCGGCCACGGCGGCGACCGACAGCAGCGCAAACAGCACGTGCGCGTTGAGTGACTGCTGCGCGGCGAACATGCCGGCCGCGAACAGCAGCGAATCGCCCGGCAGGATCGGCGTGAATACCACCCCGGTCTCGAAGAAGATCACCCCGAAGAGAATCGCATAGGTCCAGGCGCCGAACTGGGTGATCAGCGCCTTGAGGTGTTCGTCGATGTTCAGAACGAAATCGAGCAGCCAGTGCAGCCATTCCATGCTGATCTCGGTTGCGGGCCCGGCCGCGCGGGGGCGCGGCGAAGTCGGCACTATAGCGGCTGACCCGCGCGGCCCGTAGCAGCCGTCGCGACGATCGACGCCCGGCTGGCTTGGTCACGCTCCAGGCGGACCGTCGCCAGGCGATTGCCCTTCGGCCGGCCTGGAATTCGAATCGTGCGGGACGTTCCGCAGGATCAGCGTGCGCGCGAAGATGTCGCCCAAGCGCTGGCGGTTGGGCGAGAGCACCAGCAGAAGCTGAAACACCCAGAACTGCGGTGCGAGCTCCAGCAGGCGAAAGAGATTTCGAACCAGGATCTGCCAGGCCGCCGGCCGCCCGCCGCGCTCATCGCACACGGCGCAGCGCAGCAGCAGTTTGCCCAGCGTGCGCGCCGCCAACAGCTCGGCGAGCAGTGAATACGCCGTGTAGACGACAACGCTGCACGCCCACCACAGCAGCACGTTTCGCTGCGGACCATCCTGCTCGGGCCGCGGGCTGATGGCCCAGCCCGACAACGTGCTCAGCCCACTGCGCCAGTCCACGTCCATCCACGCCGCGGTGACCAGCAGGATGGGGGCGAAATCCACCAGCCAGCCGGCCAGCCGTTGAAACGAAAACGCCAGCGCGCGGCCGGCGGGCAGGCTGGTGATCGCCCGCATGCTGTCGCGCCGCAGCGTGAACAGCCCGGTCAAGAGCAGCAGCAGCACAATGAACGAGGCCATCTGGGTCAACTGCTGCATCTGCTGAAGCGCACCCGGGCGCTGGAACACGTCGGCCACCGCGATCGTGCGCTCGAGTGCCGGCCCGTCGAAACGCGCGAACCGTAGATAGGCCGCGTCGTCCGCGTCGTCGACCACCATGCCCAGATGCTGATTGAAGCCGAAGACCCCGTGAACGCGGCTCGCCTTCGTCGGCTCGGGCAGGTCGCTCAGGTGCAGGGTCGCCGGCTGCCAGTCGCTGCGCCCGGCGGTGAGATTTCCCAGCAGCCGATAGGCGACAAGCTGCTCGTTGCCCGCGCGATCGCGAACCACGGCCTGGATCTTCTTGACGTTCTGCTG
>CAYOHG010000287.1:0-5101 GCA_964403685.1 uncultured Planctomycetales bacterium | reverse complement strand
CGCCAAAGCCCGGCACGGCGCCGCGCAGCACATCTTCGACGCGCTGGGCGAGCACGAACTCAAGCTCATCACGCACGTCGCCGGGGACTTCGAGCAGATCGCGCTCATTCCGTGCCGGCAGAATGACGCGTTTCAACCCGGCGCGATGGGCCGCGAGAATCTTCTCCTTCACGCCGCCGATTGGCAGTACCAACCCGCGCAGCGTGATCTCGCCGGTCATGCCGACCTGCGGGTCGGTCGCGGTGCCGGTGAGGATGGAGTAGAAGGCCGTCAGCATCGCGACGCCGGCGGACGGGCCATCCTTGGGGACCGCCCCGGCGGGCACGTGCACGTGAATGTCGTGCGAGGACAGCTTGTCGAGGCGGACGTTCCACTCCCGCCCGCGGGCGCGCAGCAGCGAAAGCGCCGCCTGGGCGGACTCGCGCATCACGTCGCCGATCTGGCCGGTCAGCATGAACTGGCCGCGGCCCTCCATGATGGCGGCCTCGACGAAGATGATCTCTCCGCCCACGGGCGTGTACGCCAGGCCGGTGACGATCCCCGGTGCGCCGCTGCGAAGCGCCGTCTCGGGTTCGAAGCGCGGCGGACCCAGGCATTCCTCCATGAGCGCCTCGCTGACCGTCGCGGGCGCCTCCTGATTGCGAGCGACGCGCGCCGCGACTCCGCGGCAGATGGTCCCGATGCTGCGCTCCAGGTTGCGCACGCCAGCCTCGCGCGTGTGCGTCTCGATCAGCCGCCGCAGGATTGCCGGCTCGAAGCGCAGTTCGTGGTCGCGCAGCCCGTTGCGCTCCATCTGCCGTGGAACGAGATAGCGGTTGGCGATCTCGATCTTTTCGGCGGTTGTATAACCGGGCAAGTCGATGACCTCCATGCGGTCCTTCAGGGCCGGCTCGACCGGGTCCATGTAATTGGCCGTTCCGATGAACATGACCGCCGACAGGTCGAATGGCACGCCCAGGTAGTTGTCGGTGAACGTGGCATTCTGCTCGGGATCGAGTACTTCCAGCAGGGCGGCCGCGGGGTCGCCGCGGAAGTCCTTGCCGAGCTTGTCGAGCTCATCGAGCATGACGACGGGATTGCGGGCGCCGGCCTTGCGAATCTCCTGCACGAGCCGGCCGGGAATGGCGCCGATGTACGTGCGGCGATGCCCGCGGATGTCGGCCTCGTCGCGCATGCCGCCCAGCGCAATGCGAATGAACTTGCGGCCCAGTGCCCGGGCGATGCTCTGGCCGAGCGAGGTCTTGCCTACTCCCGGGGGGCCGGCGAAGCACAGGATCGGTCCGCGGCCCTGTGGATTGAGTTTGTGCACGGCCAGGTATTCGACGATGCGGCGCTTGATTTTCTCGAGGCCGAAATGGTCCGTGTCGAGCACCGCGGCGGCGCGGTTCAGATCGAGATTGTCGTCGGTCGCGCGGTTCCAGGGCATCTCGACCAGCCAGTCCAGGTAGTCGCGGATGACGCCGACCTCGGCCGACGCGGGTGAGATGCGCTTGAGCCGCTCGAACTCGCGATCGGCCTCGCGACGAACGGCTTCGGGCATGCCGGCGGCGTCGAGCTTCTCGCGCAGGGCGCGCAGCTCAACGTCGCGGGAGTCGTCCTCGCCCAGCTCCTTCTGTATCGCCTTGAGCTGCTCCTGCAGGTAGTACTGGCGCTGGGTCTTGTCGATCTCCTTGCGCACGTCGGTCTGAATCTTGCGCGCCAGCTCCAGCACTTCGACCTGGCTCTGAAGCGTGGCGTTGATCTTGCGAAGCCGCTGGCCGACGTCAAACGTCTCGAGCAGCTCCTGCTTCTGGACGACGCCCAGCGACAGATTGGCGGCCAGGAAATCCGCCAGCGCTCCGGGGCTTTCGATGCTCCGCAGAATCTGGAGTGCTTCCTCCGGTACATTCGGGCTGAGCTCGATGACCCGCTCGGCCGTTCGCCGCGCGCTGAAGGCCAGCGCCTCCAGCTCCATGGACGGAACGATCTGGTCGCGGCGCGGGTTGACCACGGCGCGCCAGTAGGGCTCGCTGGCGATGATCTCCTCGAGCCCGACGCGCACCACGCCGTGCACCAGCAGGCTGCTGGTACCGTCGGGCATGCGCAGGAGCTTGAGCACGCGGGCGGCCGTGCCGACGCGGTAGATGTCGTCGATGCCGGGGTCGTCGGTCTCCTCGTGGCGCTGCGCGAAGATCGCCAGAATCTGGTTCTCCGGCAGGACCGCCTCGACCACGCGCTTGGACTTCTCGCGCGTGATCGACAGCGGCACGACGGTGCCGGGAAAGACGACGGCGGATCGGACCGGCAGGATCGGCAGGTCGCGCGGGACGGCGATGCTGTCCTCCGGCGCGCCGCCGCCCAATTCGCCGGCGAGCTCCTCGGCGGCCTGGTCGAGGGCGTCCAGATTGGCGGGCGGGGGCGGGTCCGCGTCGCTGCGGGGCTTCATTCCGAGCCTTTCTTCGGCAGAATGATCCAGACCAGGCCGTCATGGTGGGCGGCGTCCACCCGCTCCATGTCGATCGGTTCCGGCAGGTCGAACGTCCGCGCGAAGGGGCCGTCGTCGATCTCCATCGCGTGCGCTCGGAGCGGGCTGGTCATTTCCGGGCGGTGCGGCCGCTTGCGCAGGCCGCGAACCAGCACCTTGCGGTCGTCCTCGCAGCGCACATCGAGTTGGCTCTCGTCCACGCCGGCCAGCTCGATGCAGATGAAGTAGGCGTCGGCGTTCTCGAACAGATTGGCGTTGGGGCGCCACGCCCCAATGCTGCGGAAGTCGACAAAGCTCCGCCGCAGCATCTCATCCATCAGACTCTGGATGTTCTCGGCCCAGCCGGCGAAGTCGTCTTCCTGACCGAAGCGGCTGGCAGACATGGCAACGGCCTCCATACCCGGGCGGTTCGCGTGCATTGTATCGGCATTCGGCCGCCGGCGGCCTTTACGCGGGTCGGCCTGTCGATATATTGTGCCGTGCCGGGATTCGGAAGTGCCCTCACTCTGCACGAGATCACGGATGGGACTCATGCAACGGACTGCATGTCTCGTCGGCCTGCTGGCGGTGACGCTGCTGCCGGCCTGTCAGTCGCCCAAACAACAGACCCGCACCCTTCCCGGGCCGCTGCTGGAGACGCGCACGCGCCCGCCGCGCTGGCAACCCCGCACGGTCGCGCCGCAGCCGACTCCGCCGGTCGCAACGAAGACCACTCCCAAGGCGCAACCTGATTCAGGCGTGGGCGAGGCCGGCTGGATTCCGCCCGGCGGCATTCAGCGCGGCCGCTGGAAGGTGATCGTCGTGCATCATTCCGCCAGCAACAAGGATTCGCCGCAGGGCATGCACGAATACCACCTCAAGAAGCGCGGCTGGGAAAACGGCCTGGGATATCACTTTGTCATTGGCAACGGCGTGAACTACCCGGATGGAAAGATCTTCGTCGGACCGCGCTGGCGCCAGCAGCTCACCGGCGCGCACTGCAAAGCCGGCCGCGGGGTCTACTTTGGCGTCCTGCGCGATGCCAACTTCTTCAACGATCATGGCATCGGAATCTGCCTGATCGGCAACTTCGACGAGCGCCAGCCGACGGCCAAGCAGATGGCCGCGCTGCGGCGGCTGGTCAGCTTTCTGAGTCGCAGCGCGAAACTCGACGCTCGATACGTATACGGACACGGCCAGGTGACCGGCAAGACCGCCTGTCCGGGGCGCTACCTGCGCGCGCAGATCGCGTCGATCCGCACGGTGGCGCCGGGCGCGGCCGTTGTGCCGGGTTCAGGGTCGGATTTCGAGTTCGCCGCGCGTGCGGATGGAGAGGCGTACGGTCCCGGTGCGGTCAGCCAGGGCTTTCCGCAGCTCGCTCACGTTTCGCACGGCTATCCCATCGACCTTTTCGATCACGTCTCCGATCTGCAATCCGGCGCGGGCCGCATGACTGCCCGCGCTGACGTCGCTGACGACGACGCCGGCGACGACTTCGTCCTGCTTGATCTGGACGCGCTCAGGAGCGAGTGAACGGTCGTCGCTGAGGCGCGCGCCGCGCCACTCGAACGCATCTCCCCGCAGGCTCGCGACGCGCGCCACCTGCCGCTGCCCGAGCTTGACCTGAAGGACTGCATCGGTGCCATTGCGACGGTAGTCGACCGCAAGCACAAACCCAGCCGGCAGGCGGCCGACGCGCTCGGCGAGCTGCCCGGCGTCAGCGACAACCTCGCCATCGGCGCGCAGCAGCCAGTCGCCGGCGCGCAGCCCGGCCTGGTCGGCTGGACCGCCGGGCTCGACCTGCTCGATGCGCACGCCGAACTCGCCCGTCAGCCCGGCGCGGCGGCGTTCGAGCAGATCACCGCTGGCGGCCTGCACGCCCAGGTATCCATACTCAATGCGTTGACCGGCGCGCAGCCGTTCGATGATCTGCCGGCGGGCCGGCGAAATCGGGATCGCGAAGCCGATGCCCTCGTCGGCCGGGGCGCGCGTGTGCATGGCGGTGACAATGCCGATCAGCTCGCCGTCGAGGTTGAACAGGGGGCCGCCGGAGTTTCCCGGGTTGATCGCCGCGGTTGTCTGAATCATGTCCGTGTAGAGCCGGTCGTCGACCTCACCGAGCCCGGGGAGCCGCCGCCCCAGATTGGAAATCACCCCGACGGAGACGCTCAGCCGACCGTCGCCGCCCAGGCCGAAAGGGTTGCCCAGAGCGACGCTCCACTGGCCGCGCTGCACGCGGCTGAAATCGACGAACCGGACCGGGGTCAGCCCGCGACGCGGAATGCGCAGCACCGCCAGATCGCTGCGCGCGTCTGACGATACGACGCCGGCCAGCGCCGTGCTGCCGTCGTGCAACAGGATCTCGATCCGTTGCGCGGCCTGAATCACGTGTTCGTTGGTGAGGATCAGCCCGTCGGCGCCGATGATCGAGCCGCTGCCATTGACGATCGCGACCGGTTCGCCGCTGCCGGCGCCGAGGGAGCGCTGTACCCGTATGCCGACGACGCTGGGCGTGACCGAGCGGACGACGCCGGCGAACGCAGCCTCAACGCGGCGGAGCTCGGCGAGCTCGGAATCGGCGGCCTGACCGTCGGAATCGCCGAATACGGCGGGGCCGCCAGCGCGCGTGCCGGCCGGCCGCAGCACGCTCACCACCAG
>CAYOHG010000286.1:0-5107 GCA_964403685.1 uncultured Planctomycetales bacterium | reverse complement strand
CTTCTCGTCGTCGTTGAACGGGCAGCCCGGGCACTTGCGGAAGTTCGCCCGCCGCCGACCCAGGCAGATCGCGTCCGACAGCCGGATGTGCTCCTCGCCGGGACAGTATCGGTAGTATTCACTCTGTGCGTTCGCCACCGCTGGGCGCTCCTCACCTGGCGCGGCGCGGTCATGCTAGCGGTGGTTTCGCCGATCGGCTACTCTCGCCGCGTCCGCGGCGAACCTCGGCCGCCTGGCCCCGGGCGCGAGTGCGGGAGGTCTCATGCCGGCGTCCTTCGGTGTCGTTTACCCGCCTTGGGTGCATGCGCAGCGCGGCGGCGAGCTGCTGGATCGCGTCGCGGGCGAGGTCGGAGCACAGCATCTGACGGTCCCGGTGATCAGCGGGCCTGTACGCGAGCTGCGCTTCGACTCAGGCGACGCGCCGCACCTGTTCGCCAGCGAGGGCGGCTGGCACTATCCCGCGGACCGCCAGCGCTACCCCGGTCATGCGAACCGCGTCCGTTCGGCCGGTTGGACGGGCCGGAAGAACTGGCTGGAGGCCGTCTGCGAGGCGGCCCGACGAATGGGCCTGAGCGTGGTCTTTCGCGTGGACCTGCGCGCGGTCGCCCACCTGACGGTGCACGAGGAGCACCTGCTGGCACGCAACGCCTGGGGCGAGCCGGACTCGCTGCTGGGCCCCTGCGTCTCGTCACCGTTGCTGCGCGACCTGCTGCGCGAGACGCTCGAGGATCTGGCCGCGTTCGAGCCGGATGGCTTTGAAATCGCCGACTGGCTGCCCGGCCAGCCGGCCGGAGGCGGTCGCTCGCCGCTGGACTGGCATGCCGAACTGAACCGGCTCTACGGCGTCTGCTTCTGCCCCGCGTGTCGGGAAATCGGCGCCGCGGCGGGACCGCTGGAAGCCGAGTCGCGAAGCGATCAGGTCAGCGGCCTCGATCCGGACGCCGTGGCGCGGAGCGTGCAGGTGCAATTGAGCAACTGGGCGGCTGCGGATCCCACTTCTCACCCGCCGCGCCGCGACCCGCCTGCCGAACGCTACTCGCAGGCGCTGCAACAGGCCAATGCCGACTGGTTGCGGCGTCTCGCGCTGCGGCATGTTCCGCGCGCGATTCACCTGCTGTGCAATGACGGCGCGCGGCGCGAGGCCGGCCCGTGGCTGGCCGACGGCGTGCCTCCACTGGTCCGGCTCGACAGCGACGCAGCGCGGCTTGACGCTTGGCTGGACAACGCCGAAAACGCGCAGGATGCGCTTGCGATGCCCTGCTGGCGGCCAGCCTTCTCCAGCGGCCAGGAGCTGAACCGCAGCGTCAAGCGGCTGGCCGACGCGGGCACGTCATACTTCGACTTCGAGGATCTGCACACCGCGCCGGCCCCGGCAGTCGAATGGCTGCGGCAGGCGGTTCGCTATGCGCGGCGCGCCTGAGCCGCGGGGCTCGCGGAACGCGCGCCGATGACATAGCATCCGTGGCATGATCGCCGGACCCCAAGTACGCGGCTTCGGGCTGATCGCCGCCGTCGCGCTGCTGTGCGGTTGCGAGCGCGCGGCGCCGGTCGGCGGGGCGGAAACCGCCGTGCTGGACCCGCCGATCCGCCCACCGGCGGTCCTGCCCGAGTACCGCTTCGCCGACGGTCTGCGCGAGAAGTATCCGGAGGTCTGCGCCTTTCTGCGCGAGTTTCTGGAAACCTGCCTGGCCGGCGATTACACCGGCTACCGGCGGTTGGTGAGCCGCTTTGAGAAGCCTGAGTCGCGGGAGCGTTTCGAGACGATCTACCACGCGCTGCGGCTGGTGGTCGTCGAGCACATCGAGCCGCTGGGAGCGAGCGAGACCGGCTCCCAGCCCGTCGCGTATCGCGTTGTCAGCGCCGCCGAGTTCGATCCACAGAGCAACGTATCGCTGCGCCATCGTGACCGCAGCCTGGCGCTGCTGGTGGTTGCCGAGGACGGCGGCTGGCGGATGCGCGTTGCGCCGGCGGAACTTCAGCCGCGCAGCGAGCCCGCCGCGACGACCGCCTCCGCGCCGGCCAGCACGATTGAATACCCCTGGGACGTCGACGACTGAACGCGGCGCGGCAACCGTCGGCGGGGCGAGACGAGCCAATGCGGCGCCTCAGATCAATTCGCGGCGGCCTCTGGCTGGCGGCTGTGTTCGCGGCCCTGCCGAACTGTGCAGCTCTGGCGTCAGACCCACCCGAGCCGCCGGCGCTTACCAGCAGCACCGCCCGCGCGCCGAGTGGCGACGCCGGCCTGCCTGCGGCGGTGCTGGCAGCGCTGAGTGCAACGCAGGATTTCACCTTCTCGTATGCCCAGCCGGGCTTTTACGCATTGCTGACGCACATGCGCGCCGATCCGCAGTTCGACCCGGCGGTCCCGGCAACGACGACGGCGCCTGCCCCGCTGAGCGATTGGCGCGCGCTGCTGGAGCGGCCCGCGGATCATCGCGGCCAGCTCGTCACGATCGAGGGGGTACTACGGCATTCAACCGCCTGGCGCCATCAGCAGCCGCAGCATGCCGCCCTCGGTACACTGTGGGAACTGCAAGTCACGCGGCCCGACCAGCCGATCGTATGCAAGCTGATCCTGACTGAGGACGCGGCGGATATCCCTCTCGAAGCAACGCTACGCGTAACGGGTGTGTTCATCGCCATTCAACATTACTACAGCGAGACCAACCAGCTTCGACCGGCGGCGGTGCTGATTGCGCGCGGTCCGTCGCAGGTCACCACTACCGG
This sequence comes from uncultured Planctomycetales bacterium, assembly GCA_964403685.1. Taxonomy (GTDB): domain Bacteria; phylum Planctomycetota; class Phycisphaerae; order UBA1845; family Fen-1342; genus CAYOHG01. The sequence goes on along the minus strand of CAYOHG010000286.1, from coordinate 2,380 downwards.
CGCCTCACCAGCAGCAGGCGCGGGGGACTGGTCGCGCACCGCCGGGTTGCTCGCCGCCGGTATCGCCGGTTTGACGCTGGTGTGGTTGCTCCTGCGGCGGTCGGCGGGACGCATGCACGCGGGTGAAACGCCACACGCCACGCGTGCCCCGGCCGTCTCGCTGGCCCATGAGCTGGACGCATGGGCTCAGTCGGAGGCGGCGGCGACCGCAACGAAAGAGCTTGAGCCGCCCTTGCCCGGCGGGTCGAGCGCTTCGCCGGAGTCGCGCTCGTGATCATCGACGTGCACTGTCACTACACGTTGACGGCCCGGCGGCGCAGTGCGGACATAGCGCGCTTTTCCTTTGAGCCGCTACCGCCCGTCGGCTCGGACGCGGCTCGCGAGCCGGACCATCCCGACGCGTATGACTCGTGTGTCTCGCCGCGCTTTGCACGCAGCCTCGCCTGGCTGGGAATGCGCCTGTGCGCGGGCTTCCACGGGCCGGCGCAGCCGAGTAAATCGCTCGACCAGGAGCTGACCGCGTTCTACGAAAGGCACCTGCTCGCCGACGAAGGCCCGGTCAACCGGTTCGTCCTGCTGGCGTTCGATCATTACCACACGCACGACGGACGGCGGCCCGCGCTGCCGCGCGAGCGGCTCTCGCCAGGCAGCGACATCTACACGTCCAACAGCCTGGTCCGGGCATTGTGCCGCCGGCATCCGCGGCACTTTCTGTTCGGCGCGTCGATCCACCCCTACCGGCCCGAAGCGCTGGCCGCGCTGGACGAGGTCGCTGCCGCCGGCGCCTGCCTGGTGAAGTGGATCCCGCTGCACCAGAACGTGGACGTGCGCGACGCGCGCACGCGGGCGTTTCTGCGGCGGTGTGCCGAGCTGCGCCTGCCGCTGCTGGTGCACTACAGCGAGGAATTCACGCTGCGCACGCAGCATCTGGAGCACCGCCCCATCGCGCCGTTGCTGGAGGTGCTGCGCGATCTGCGGCGGGAAGGCTGCATGCCGACGGTGATTGTCGCCCACCTCGCGACGCCGGTGACACCGCTGGGCGAATGGCGCTCGCACCGCCTGCTGCTGGACGCGCTGCGCGGGGAGTTCGCCGATGCACCGCTGTATGCCGACATCTCCGCATTGACTGTCTGGGGCAAGGTCGACTTTCTGCGGACGATCGTGCGAGCGCAGGACCTGCACGCCAGGCTGGTGTTCGGCAGTGACTTTCCGGTGCCGCTGGCGCTGCCGCGGCTGCGGCGCGAGCTGGGCCGCGATTTCGCCCGGGTCAGCGCCGTCGGATCGTGGCCGCAGCAGGCGGCGCTGGTTTTTCGCCGGGCGGGGTTCAACGAAATCGTCATGCAGCGAGCTTCGGAGATTCTGCCGAACGTGGACTACTTCGTTCGAGAGGGCCGCGCTTGAGCGGGGGCCGCGGTTCGTGGAAACTAGCACCTTGCCGAAGCGAAAGGCCCCCGATGAACGAATCTTACTCGCCGCAACTTCCGCCGATCGACCCGCCTACCTGGCCGGTGGTCAAGCCGCCCCTGCCGATTCCGCACGCGCTGAACGGAGCGGGATTCGAGACGATCTGCGCGCATTACGCTGAATCCGCGGCGGACCGGCAGGGTGCCGCGGCGCCGGCGTTGTACCAGACGTCGACCTTCATCTACCCGGACGCGGAAGCGTTCGCGCAGCGGCGCACGCCGGCCAGCCGCCACCATGACTACAGCCGGGTGAGCAATCCGACCACGCAGATTCTGGAGGCCAAGCTGGCCCGGCTGGAAAAAGCCGAGTGGTGCGACGTGTTCGGCTCGGGCATGGGCGCGATCAGCGCCGCCATTAACGCCTGCGTGAGAACCGGATCGCACGTCGTGGCGATCGGTCACGTCTACGGCCCGACCCGCATGTACCTCGATCACATCCGCCGACTCGGCATCGAGACGACCTTCGTGAACAGCGAGGACCCGGCCGACTTCGCCGCGGCGATCCGCCCGAACACGACGTTGATCTACCTCGAAAGCCCGACCAGCGGCTGCTTTGACGTCCCGGACATGCACGGCGTCTGCGCGGAGGCCCGGCGGCGCAGCATCGCGACGATCACCGACAACTCGTGGGCCTCGCCCTACTTCGCCAACCCGCTGGAATGGGGCGTCGACCTGGTGGTGCACAGCGCCACCAAGTACATCAACGGGCACAGCGACGTCGTCGCCGGCTGCGTGATGGGCCGCGATGCGGCGCTGCGCGACCGCCTTTGGCGCGAGGCCGAGCTGATCGGGGCCATGCTCGACCCCTTCGCCGCCTGGCTGATGCTGCGCGGGCTGCGCACGCTCGCCGTGCGGATGGAGCGTCACCAGGAAAGCGGCCTGAAAGTCGCCCGCTTCCTGGAATCGCACCCCAAGGT
>CAYOHG010000285.1:0-5119 GCA_964403685.1 uncultured Planctomycetales bacterium | reverse complement strand
TCACAACGCGGGCCAGCGAAGACGCCGCCGCGGCGGACTCCCGATCCGCGGTCGCGGCCCGCGGCGCGAAGGGAACGTCGAACGGTGAGTCGGCTGGGACGGGACTCACCGGCGAGTCCGGCCTGGGCGACACGGCCGGGGATGCAGCCGCTGGCGGCAGCGCCGCGGGTGGCTCGACGGCGCTCATGCGCGGGGCGTCGACCCGCGGCGTACTCAACTCGATGGGCCGATCATCGCGCGGTGCAGCCGCCATGCGCGGCGGGTCGCTGCTCACCGGGGGAACCGACTCGGCTGTTTCCAACGGCGTATTCACGGACATCATGGCCGTCTCGAGCTTCGGTGCGGAAAGTGATTCAAGCGCGCGGACCGGCGGCGGGGGCGAAGCTTTCGGCGCGAGCAAGCTGGGTGCCGCTTGCGCCGCCGGCAGATCCACCGCCGCCGCGAAGCTCCGAATCTGCGCATCGATCGCGCTGGCCAGCACTGCGCCGTCGAGCGAGACCTGGATGTTTCCGCCGCGCCGCACGAATTCAACGACGCCGGCGGTCACCTTCCAGAAATTGAACAGCAGCATCAGCAGCAGGTGCGCCATGAGAGACGCCAGCAGGCAGCGGGTCAGCAGTGCCAGGCGGCGATTGCGGATGTCGCCCCACAGCGCCCACAGCAGGGCGAGCAGGAGCAGCGCCAAGATCAGCCAGAGCAGGTTCGGCCCGATCGCCCGCCACAAGGCCAGCCAGTCGATCGGCGGCCGAGCCGTCAGCTCGGTATCGACAAACACCTCGCGAGCGGTGCTGTAGTACAGGTTGTAGTCCGGCAATGTCGCCGCGACGCCTGACTCGCGCGTCCGGTCGGAGCTGAAGAACAGCGCAAAACCCAGTGCCCCCAGTCCCGGGTCCAGTTCGTTGGCCGACGTGTTCACCGGCGGGCCGAGGTTTTCGGCCGCGCTCCAGGCGCGCTGTTCGTCGCAGAGGGAGCCGCTGGCCGGCATCAGCCGCCGCGCACGGTACAGATCGAACCCGCCCGCGCCGCCGGGCCGATCGCTGGAGAAATGGAGGAAATCGCCCGCCGGCGACAGGCACGGCGCACCCTCATTGTTCTCGGTGTTGAGCGCGACCAGTGGCTGCGCGGTCTGAACGCCCTGGGGGGTTATCGCGGCGACGTAGAGGTCGTACGTTCGGCGGAACAGGTCTTCGCGCACGGTCGCGGGCCAGGCGTGCGGGTCGGGCTGGCGCAGATCGACCTCTTGCGGCCGGTTGGATGCGAAGTAGAGCCGCGCGCCGTCCGGCGCGATCGCCGGGCCGTAGTCGTTGAATTCCGAATTCGCCCCGGAGCCGAGGTTTCGCGGCGGCGACCAGCCGTCGGCGGTCCGGTCGGACATCCACAAGTCGTAGCCGCCGGCGCCGCCGGGGCGGTCGCTGTAGAAGAACAGGCTGCGGCCGTCGGGCGCGGGTTCGGGACCCAGTTCGTCGTACTCGCTGTTCAGCGCGGCCAGCGGTTGCGGCTCGGACCAGCCGGCTGGCGTCCGCTGGCAGACGAACAGGTTGGCGTTGCCGCCGGCCTTGCCGCGCACGAAGTACAAAGTCAACCCGTCCCAGCTCAGCCGCGGTTCGTAGTCATCGTCGTCGGTGTTCAGCAGCTCGGACAGCGCCCGCGGCGGTTCCCACAGCATGTCGCGCGGCTCGATGCTGCCGCGCGGCTGGCGGATCGTGGCGCCGTCGCTGAAATACTCCAGCCGTTGCGGCTGGCGCGACCACCACCAGGTCGCCGCGGCGAGCGTGGCGATGGCCGCGACAGCGAAGAGGATTCCCAGGCGCCCGCGTGTCATGGTCGGTATCCTGCGCGCCGCCTCATTCGAGAATGGTGTCGAGGTAGGGCTCCTGAACGCCGGCGTTCTTGCAGACGTCGAGCACCGCCACTACCCCCCCGTACGCGCAGCGCCGGTCGCCGCGAACAGTGACCTTCTGCGTCGGGTTATTGCGAACGGCCTCGCGCACCAGCGTGTCGAACTCCGCGATCGAAAGCGCCCGGCCGGAAACGACAATCCCGCCTTGCTGGTCGACGTTCACCACCAGCTCGCGCAGGGCCGTGCTGAGCGGGCCGGCCGAGGATGCGAACGGCAGCGCGATCTGCATTTCGCGCTCGGTCTGCTGAAACGTCGTGGCGACCAGAAAGAAGATCAGCAGCAGGAACACCATGTCGATGATCGGGGTCATGTCAATCGACACGCCCTCGGCCTCGCGCGGCATGCGGATCAGCATCACACATCCCCCTCAGTTCGCAGCGACCGGCTCGACCCGCGCGTCCTCGGCACGGCGGGCAGCGCCGTCGTGCTGAGGCGCAACCACCGCCGCGACCGCGGCTGAATGCAGCGTGCCCCGGCCGGCGGCGAATTCCTCGATGAAATCCACCGTCTGCCGGTCCATCTCGCCGACCAGGTGCTCGACCCGCGTGGAGAACCAGTGATAGCCCAGCAGTGCCGGAATCGCGACGATCAGCCCGGCCGCGGTCGTGATGAGAGCTTCGTAGATGCCGTTGGCCAGCAGCTCCGTGCGGCCGAGCGCCTCGCCCGAAGCGGCGACCGTGCGAAACGCGCTGATCATGCCGAACACGGTACCCAGCAGCCCCAGCAACGGCGCGACCGCCGCCGCGACCGACAGCACGCGCAGATACCGCCGCAGCTTGTACACCTCGCGCTCACCGGCCTGCTCGATGGTGCGCTCCAGAAACTCGATCGGCTCGTCCAGCCGGCGGAGCGCCGCCGCGCAGATCGCCGCCATCGGGCTGCCGTCTTCCCGGCACAACGCCAGCGCCGCCCGCCGATCGTCCGGCGTTGCACGCCGCAGGGTCTCGCGCAGCCGGGGCATGAAGCGCGGGGGAATCACATTCATCAGCCGCAGGCTGATGGAGCGCTCGACCATCACGGCGATCGCGATCAGCGAGCAGACCGCGATCGGAATCATCACCACGCCGCCCTTGACGATCAGCTCCCAGAGCGAAAGCGAAGCGTCGCCGCCTGGCGCGTTGACCGCCTGGCCCAGCACGAGATTCGACCACGATGTCAGCATCGAACGACTCCTGAAAGCGGACCGCGGCACGCCGCCGCGCCCGACACGAAACGGGGCGTGCGCGGCTACGGTGTCGCGCGGCGCTGGTGCCCCGGCGGGGCTGCGCTGCCCAGGGCGGCCAGCCGCTGCGAGGCCGATCGCGCCCACGGGCTGTCGGCGAACTCCTGGCGAACACGCTCGAAGTGCTGGCGCGCTTCGACCGGACGGTTCATCGCCTCGAAGCAGCGTCCAGCCTCGAACAGGGCTGCGGCGCTCCACTCGGGATACGCGTAGAAAATCTCCACCCGCAGCAGTTCGCGGACCGCGTCTTCGTAGCGCTTTTGCGCAAAGCGACACTCCCCGATCTGAAACTGCGCTCGCGCCGCGGTCGGGCCCTTGTGCCGATCGATCACCGCCTGATAGGCGCTGACTGCCTGGTCGATCTGGCCGGCGTTCTCGAGCGCCCAGCCGAGCCCGAACTGGGCCTGGTGCCATTGATCATGATTCGGCTGCCCCCGGACAAACGCCGCGAACTCCGCAGCGCTCTGCTCCCAGCGCTGCAAGGCCGCCAGCGCCTCGCCCAGACGAAGCTGCGCCAGGGCCGCCGCTTCCGGTTCCGCGTCCAGAGCCAGCACGCGTCGGAGCCACGGCACGGCGCGGTCCGCGTGTCCGGCCAGGCGATGCGCCTCGCCGCAGTAGAACGCCGCCGAGGCGCCCACTTCGCCCGTCGGCTCGGATTGCAGAAAGGCTCCGAGCCGCTCGGCCGCTTGCGCGTGCCGGCCGGCGTTGAAATCGAGCAACCCCAGTCGATACAACGCGCGCGCCCGCACTTCGGCCGGCAACGCCGCGCCAGCATCCTCGGCCGCACTCTCCGTCAGCAGCGTGCGCAGCAGCGCCGTTGCGGACTCATCCGCGCCGCGCGCGACTTCAAGCTCGGCGAGCTCGAGCACGGCGTATGGACGCTCGGCGGCCTGCGGGCAGCGCTCGAGCAACGCGCGCAGCGACTCGCAGGCTTCGTCGGCGCGCGTCAGCGCCTTCAGGCACAGGGACCGCTCATACGTCAGCGTGCAGCGCGTGGCGTCGTCCAGGTCGGTATTCGACGCCGCATCCAGCGCTGCAAGTGCCTCGACATGCCGGCCCTGCCGCGCCAGCGCCTGTGCCCGCAGGGCCAGCGCTACTCCGCGCTGCGGTCCATCCAGCTCGCCTTTCAGGGCCGCATCCAAGGCTTCAACCGCGGCCGGAAGCTCACCCGCGGCAAACAGCGCCTGCGCCAGCAGCAACGTGCGCGCGGCACTGGCGGGTGCGTCAGGTTGCAACTCGATCGCTCGGCGCGCCCAGGTCCGAGCTTCATCGGCCGCGCCGCGCCGCAGGGCGAGATTCGCCAGGTGCTGAGCGGCGGGGCCGGCGATCGGCGGCTCGACCCCGGGCATTTCGAGGACCTCCCGAAACGCCGCCGCTGCTGGCTCCGTGCGCCCCACGAGCGCCAGCGTCTGGGCGCGTTCGAAGGCGGCGCGAGCCCGCAGCGCGGCCGTCTCAGCGAGCTGCGCGCAGCGTTGAAACGCTTCCAGAGCCGCATCGTGCTGCTCGCATTGGCGCCGCGCAAGTCCGAGCGAGAGCAGGGCCTCGGCAGCGCCCGGCGGGTCGGAGTCCGACTGGAGGTAGCGTTCCAGCGTCGCGATTGTCGCCGGCCAGCGTTCGCGCGTCGCCTGCAGATCCGCCAGCGTCAGCAAGGCTCCGCGCAGAGCGGGATCGTGCTCGGCGACGTCAAGCGCGGATTGCAGCGCCTCGATGGCCTCGTCGATCCGTTCCAAACGGGCCAGTGCAAGCCCGGCCCGCACGCGGGAGGGTCCGGCCTGAGGCGCGTCTGGGTGCTCGAACAACAGCGCCCGGTAGTGTCGCAGGGCCGGCTCGAACCGGTTCGCGAGGAATTCGCTCTCGCCGGCCAGCAGCCGCGCCTGCGCCGCCAGCGGGTGCTGCGGGTGCTGCTCAAGGAACTCCTCGCAGGCGCGGACGCTGTCCGCGTAGCGTTTCAACTGGTGCAGCGCGGCCGCGCGTCCGGCGCGCGCGTCCGCCGCAAG
>CAYOHG010000284.1:0-5125 GCA_964403685.1 uncultured Planctomycetales bacterium | reverse complement strand
GTGATAACCACCGATTCGCCCGGCGCGACCAGACCGAACGGCGACAGGTCGAAGTAGCTCGGAGCTCCCGCGGGATGATTGCTATCCTCATAAGACCAGCCGGTCAGGTCGACCGGGGCCGCGCCTACATTGGTGAACTCGATGAACTCGCCGCCCGTGCCCGAATACATCCACTCGGTGATGTACATGTCCGCGCTCGCCGCTGCTGCGCCGCACAGCGCAGCCCAGATCGCCAGAAATCGCTTCATTCCAATCTCCTCCGGCCTGTATTGAACGCGTCCCGGATGTACCAACCAGGCACCCGCCGCGGACCGCGTTGGTCGGGAAGTTGGGCTGGGCGTGTTAACGTTTTACAAACGCTCTGTAAGCAGCGTGTGCGCAGCCGGTTTCCCCGGCCGCCGGCGACGGGTTCGTCTCGGGCGAGAACCGCCGGCGCGCCGGTTCCGCAACGTGCCGCCGTACGGCCAGCGCAAAGCCAGCGGCCGGTGAACGCGCGTCCACAGGCCGCTTGGATGCATTCCCGTCGTGAATTCGGCGCTGGCGCTGGATGGCCAATCAGCACGAACCGCCGAAGCTAACCAGCAGCTCGGAGAGGTCGTCCAGGTCGACGTCGCCGTCGCCGTCGATGTCGCCATCCTCGTAGGTCATGCCGCTGGTCTGACCGAAGTTGATCAGCATGATCGAGAGGTCGTCGAGATCGACAACCAGGTCTCCGTTCAGGTCACCGGGGCAAGGCGTCACGCCGGTGTTGTAGAAGACCAGCACGCTGGGCTGCCCCGAGTAGCCGATGGCCATGTCCGCCAGGGTGTCGCCGTCGATGTCGCCGAAGGCGATTGCGGTGCCCACCGCGGCCGAGTCGTACGTCCAGGTCGGCGCCGCGTCGAGCACGCCGGCGTTGTTCATGTAGAGATGCGCCTGCCCGTTGGAGAAGTGCACCTCGGCGAAATCCGGATCGCCATCGCCATCGACGTCGCAGAAACGCAGGTCACTGTGGCCGAAATACGCGGCGGCGGACGACCAGGACTGGGTCAGCACGCCGGCATCGTTGCTGAACAACAGCGTCGGGTCGTGTCCCAGCATCAGGTCGGTCCAGCCGTTGTCGTCGACGTCGGCCCAGGCGACGCCCATGTCCACGTCGGAAAAGCCGGTCGTCCAGGCGGCGTTGGCTGAAAGACTGCCCGCGCTGTTCTCGTAGATGCCGCTGCGAAAGCTGTTGTCCCACTTGGAGACGGCCAGTTCTTCCCAGCCGTCGTGGTCGTAGTCCGCGAACGCCAGAAAATTCTGAATGCTGCTTTCGGCGCTTTGCCAACTGGGCGATGCATCCAGCGCGCCGTCCTCGTTGCGGAACAGGTACATCGGCCGGAACGGCTCTGGCGAAATCCCCTGGTTGGCGGTCACCACGTCCAGATCGCCGTCGTGGTCCAGGTCGAAAAGCGTCGCGTAATTCGTCCAGGTGGCCTGCGGTGTCTGGCTGTGCCAGCCGGGCGTAGGGCTCGGACCGTCGGGCCCGCCAAAGTAGATCACCGAGGGCGCAAGCGACGTGCCGCCATTGGCGGAAAATACGTCCGGGTACGTGTCGCCATCGATGTCACCGACCTGGATGTCGCCGGTGGAAACCTCGTCGGTCGAAACCCACGAGGGTTCTGCCTCGAGCGTGCCGCCGACGTTGTAGTAGATCAGATTCTCCCAGTCCTCGTAAGGCGGGTAACTCTGCGAGATGTAGCAGCCGACCACCAGGTCGTTGAGCCCGTCGTTGTTCAGATCGGCGATCTGGAGCGCGCCGACCTGGCGGCGCAGCGTGTTCTGCCAATCCGGCGAAAGTCCGAACGGGGCCGTGTCGCCGCGCGCCCAGCCGTGGTTGTCGGCGGGTGACGGCTGGAGCTTTACGGTGGTGCGGCCGTCTTCGGAAACCTCAACGGAGGTCGATTGGGCGGTTGCGACAGCGGCCAGCGCGCTGGTCGCAGCAACGGCCCCGAGTGTGCGCCATTGGGTGGCCTGACGGATCATGCATTGCCCTCCCGCGTCAAGCCGAGAATGCCCGGAGGGATGCACTCCCGCGCACTCGACGCATCGTCATTGTACAGCGCTGCCGATCAATCCAAACGCCCAGGCTTGGTCTCGGCGGGACGGTGCACCCGGTCGCTGGCGCCGGACACGTGCGAGGATCCACGGTCGTGCCCGCGTGCGGAGATTCTTGGACACCGGCGGGGCGGCTATGCTCGATGCGATGTACCTGACGGAGCCATGAACGGGCGGGACGCCAGCACCACCCTAGTTCAGAGCCGGGGCGGCTGCGCGCCAGGCGCAGAAGAAGACGCAGCTGAGAGCGGCTGTGCTCCAAGACGCGCTCCACGAGACGCTCCCGAAAGCGCGCCAGTAGTCCGCGCAGGCCGGCGGCCGGCAGACTTGTGTCCACCGGCCGCAGGGAGTCGAGCACGTCTTGAAGGCAGACTCGAAGTCGAGCTGCTTCTCAGCACGAACCGCCGAAGTTGATCAGCAGTTCGGACAGGTCATCGAGGTCGACGTCGCCGTCGCCGTCGATGTCGCCGTCCTCGTAGGTCATGCCGCTGGTCTGGCCGAAGTTGGTCAGCATGATCGAAAGGTCGTCGAGGTCGACGACGCAGTCGCCGTTGAGGTCGCCGTTGATGCTGGCGCCAGGGGCCACGGTCGTGGTCGAGACCGACGTGGGCGTGCCGGGCTTGAACAGGCCCAGCGAGACGGCGGCGGTGCCAGGGGCCACGTCGCAGTCAAACCGGAAGTTGTAGAGCGTGCCCCAGCGCAACGCGTTGGCGTCGGGGTTGGTGGCGTAGTCTTCAGTGACGGCCCAGGTGACGGCGCCGCCGGCGAACGTACCGGGCCAGTCGGTGCCATCGAAAGGCTCGCCGCTGTGATACGGCACGTCATGGAAGCCGATGTTCGTGACGGTGGCGCTGTCCGGCACCGGAACGCTGAACGAACCCACCGAGCGGTCCGAATTGAGATTCTGAACGGCATACTCGTAGTTGTAGGTGCCGTTGCCCAGGTCGGTGGCCTTCGCCGCTACCAGCAGCAGGCCTTCGCCGGGGATCAGCACGTCGGTCTCGGTGACGCTCGGGTCGTTGTCCTGCCAGGCGCGGATGGCCGCCTGCTCGCGAAACGTGTCGCCCGTGAACGTCACCCGCCACTGCCCGCTGGAGAAGCTGAACTGGTTCAGCCGGCGGTACGAGGCATTGTTCATGCCGTTGCCGGCGAGGGCGTCGTCGGCGGTGACATACTGGCCCTCGGCGAAGTAAAGCGCGCCAGGGTTCTGCGCGGGATCGATATCGGCGATTCGCGCCTGAAGGCGTTTGTAGAGCGAGTTGCCCGTCTGGCCCTGGCCGGTGTAGGGATAGTTGTATGCGCCGGTGAAGGCATTCACTTCGAACTTGGGCCCCATGCCGCTCTGCGAGCCATTCAGGCTGGCGTCATAGGGGTCGGAGCAGCCGATTCCGAGCCGCGTGCCATTGCCGTGAGGCGTGCAGGTGCAGCATTCGTTTTGCTGAAGCGCGGTGAAGCCGTGTTTCAGCCAGGCCTGTCCAATGTGCTCGAAACGGCCATTCTTGAGGCGGAAGAAGCCCTGCCCGATGACCGGGTGCAGGTTGTTCCAGCTTTCCCAGTAGAGCTTCGCGTCGCCCACGTTGCAGGACGTGGTACCAATCGCGAAGGAAGCCGTCGTGCCATCGTTGCCGTACGAGAGCGTTCCGCTCAACTGACCCACGATCACGTCCGGGCCGACCGGCCGATTGCAGTCGGTCGCCAGGGCCGGCCTTGCCGACATCCAGCCGCCGATCGCCAGCGCGCTTGCCAGAGCCACCGAGCATGTCCACTTCTGCATCTGCACGACCTCCAAACCCCGAGACTGCCTAAGGCCGCGAAACCGATCGTCGGCCGAACTGAACCAGAAGAATGCACCGCCGCGGCCGTTTCCCCACGCTATCAGCGCGAAAAATCCGACCGTGTCGGGCGGAGAGCGTCGTTCCGCTCGATTGAACGGAGTCTGCGCCGCGGGAAGGCAAACGGCTACCGAGGCAGCAGAATCACCTGGACCCCTGGTGGGCGGACGGATCCCCTCGCAGGATTTCCAACCGCATGATGCGACTGGCTCGCAGATCGTTAGACTATGCGGGTTCGCGCCGGGATGCAAGCCAATTCCCGGAATGTTTTTCTGGGACCCGCCACGGGCCCCTGGGGACGCTGTGTGAGCCTGCCACCCTGCCCGACGCGCGCGCCGGATCCGCAGCAACCGGTCCAGCTCCCGGTGCTTCCGCGCCGCGTGGCCGCCTCGCGAGCGAGCCGCTGGCGGGCTGCGGCGCTCATTCTCGTACACGTGCTGATCGCCATCCACGTCGCCCATTGGATGATCAGCGGCCGCACGCTCTCCCCGCTCGAACCCTCCGAGGCCATGCAGTTCAGCCAAGAGGGGGTAGTGAACGCCGGCCTGATCTTCTTCACCCTGATGGCCGGCTCGACGCTGTTGCTGGGCCGCTGGTTCTGTGGTTGGACCTGCCATCTGGTGGCGCTGCAAGATCTCTCGCGCTGGATTTTGGCGAAACTGAACATACGGCCGCGGCCGATCCGATCAAGGCTGCTGGCGGTGGTGCCGCTGCTGGCGTTCTATTACATGTTCATCGGGCCGTGGCTCTATCGCGGTCTGTACTCCTGGCGCGGCGAACCGACGCTTCCGCTGGTCACATCCGTTCAGATGACCACGGAGGACTTCTGGGCCACGTTTCCCTCGTGGATTCCGGCCATTCTCGCGCTGCTGGTCTGCTGCTTCTTCATCATCTACCTGCTGGGGGCCAAGGGCTTCTGCGCGACCGGCTGCCCCTACGGCGCGCTGTTCGGCGTGGCCGACCAGTTCGCCCCATTCCGGGTCCGCGTCACGGACGCGTGCAAGGGGTGCGGGCACTGCACCGCTGCTTGTACTTCCAACGTCCGCGTGCACGAGGAAGTTCGGCTTTATGGGATGGTGGTCGATCCCGGCTGCATGAAATGTCTGGATTGCGTCTCGGTCTGCCCGAATCACGCCTTGTACGTCGGCTGGGGCGTACCCGCGCTGCTCGCGCGCCGCCGCGCGGCCGCGCGGCCGAGCCAAGCGGTCCGCGGG
>CAYOHG010000283.1:0-5136 GCA_964403685.1 uncultured Planctomycetales bacterium | reverse complement strand
GCCTCGCTGAACGGTTCCAGGTTCCACAGCACCGCCGCTCCATCGATCAGGCCCACGGCGCGGCGTTTTCCGGGCGAGATCGCCAGCACGACCGGGTCCGATCCGACGGCGGTCGGAAACTCAATGGCCGGAAGATCCGGCGAGTCGCGCCGCCAGAGTTGCGAGCGTGCGCCGTCGTAGCGCAACACCAGCTCCCCGCTGCGATCGGGCACGGCAACGCCGCTGGACGTTCCGAAGTTCAGCTCGTACGAGTCGACGCACGGGCCGAAGGGCGACAAGCGTTGAACGCGGCCGGTCGGATCGCAGGTCCATAGCCCGAGTCCATCCGGCGCGAGTGCCGCCAGCCGATGCGGACGCTCCGCGGGAATCGTCCGGAGGCAAGGAAAGCGGCGATATAACTCCCAAAGCGCCCAGTAGGCCTCCGGCGGTCCGGGTGGTTCGTTCAGGTGCAGGAGGGCCCCATTGCCGGTCCGCGGCGTCACCAGCAACTCGCCCCACAGCAGCCGCTCGGCGCGATCCAGGTCGCCCAGCAGACCGGCCATGCGGCCCTGTTCGATGTTGCTCTGCGACAACAGGTCGGCCAGCGAGTCCGCTGAGCTGCTGGCCTGCTGCTCCAATGTCGCGGTTTGCCGGTACAGGACGGTCATGACGACGCTGAAAGCGGCCAGCAGCAGGACGAAGCTCGCAGCCGCCGACACCTGCAAGCGGTAGCGCCGCAGCGTCTTGCGAAGCACATACATCGCGCTGTCGCGTTTCGCCTCGATCGCCTCGCCCGCTAGATAGCGCCGCAGATCGCGGGCCAGCTCGCCGGCGCTCTGATAGCGTCGCTCGCGGTCCTTGGACAGGCACTTCAGCACAATCGTGTCGAGCTCCGCATCGAGCCCCGAGCCGCCCGCGGCGCCCAGCACCGTGCTTGGCCGCGGCGGCGCGCGCAGCAGGATGCAGTCCAGCGCGGCGCGCAGGTTGCTACCCAGGTCGAAGGGCAGCGCGCCAGTCAGCAGTTGAAACAGGATCGCGCCGAGCGAGTAGACGTCGGTTCGCAGATCGATCCGCGCCGATTCGCCCTCGACCTGCTCGGGGGACGCCCACGGCAGCGAACCGATGAATTGCCCGGTTTGCGTCATCGCCGTCCTGTCGTCGGGCTCGATCGGCTTGGCCAGACCGAAGTCCAGGATGTACGGCTCGCCGGATGAATCGACGCGGATGTTGCTGGGTTTCAGGTCGCGGTGGATCACCCCGCGCAGGTGCGCGGCGTGCACGGCGTCGCAGATGCGGACAAAGAGCTCCAGAATGACGTGGACCTCCGCGCGTCCGCCGCCGGAATGACGCGCGCAGGCTTCGTCAAGCGCACAGCCGTCGACGTAGTTCATCACGAAGTACTGCCAGCCACTGGCCGTGCCGGCATCGTGCACGGCGACGATATTGCGGTGGTTCAGGCGACCGAGCGTCTCGATCTCGCGCTCGAAGCGCGAGCGATCCGCGAGCGTCGCGAACGGCCCCTGTTTCATGACCTTGATCGCGACCCGTCGGCGCGTCGAGCGTTGCAGGGCCCGGTAGACGACGCCCTGCCCGCCCCGGTGAATCTCGCACTCGACGTCATACCCGGGAATGGCGATCGACTCGTCCCGACCCGGTGCCTGCGCCGGCAGCGCGCCCTCGACCGCGAACTCACTCAGAAAGCGGTTGTCGTCGCGGATGCGCTCCAGCGCCGCACGGCATGCGGAGCATTTCTGGACGTGCGCGTGGAGATGCGCAGGCGCGGCGGCGCCAGCGGCCATGCCCTCCAGCGTTTCTACGCCGGGACAATCCGTTGCCTTGTCGCCCATGATTCACGTGCCCGCGAGACTCTCGTCGTAGCTTTGCACGATTTGGCGCAGCCGCTCGACGATGCGGTTCTTCGCGTTGTAGATTTCCTGCGGCGTCAGGTCCAGCTCGAGCGAGACCGCCTCGACGGGCTCCCGGCGCAGGACCACGCGCTCGAAGGCGCCGATGGTCTTCTCGTTGAACCGCGTCGTTTGCCGCAGCTCGGCGACGGCCTGCTCAAAGATGTGGCGGCGCTGTTCGGACTCCCAGATCGAATCCGCTTCGCGTTCGTCCGGCAGTTCCGCGATGACCGAATCGCCGCGCAACTCGCGGCGACGCCCGCGGGCGCGGCGCAGGTCCATCAGCCGGCAACGGGCGATCCCGATCAGCCAGGAGCGCAGCCGGCCGGCCGCCCGGTCGTACCGCCGCTTGCGGTAGTCCTGTACGAAGCACGCCAGCGTCTCCTGGGCAACGTCCGCCGCATCCGCCGGATCGAGCCCCATGCGGCGAAGAAAGGCGATCAGGATCGGGCGATAGCGGCGGTCAAACGCGCCCCAGGCTTCGCGATTGCCGCCGTCGTGCAATCCTTCCAGCAGGGTCGTCGTCGTAATCAGGCCCTTGGATTCCACGCCATGGCGCCCCAGAAGTAGCGCTATCGTAGCCATCCGAATTCGGGCCTCCAAGAAGAACCGCGGAACTTCCGCCAAAATCGCCCCGGCAGCGTGCGCATCATCCGGTTCATGCCGCGCGCTTCGCCTCCGCGCCGGCGAGTGGCTGGCGTTCGGTTCGTGCGGACACAGCCCGGGCTTGGCGCCACGCGGCTGGATCACCAGGCTGCAACGGGCTTGCCGGCTGCTTCCCGGCCGGCGGTTTCACACCCTGGTCGCCGGCGCGTGCCCGGCTATCTCCTCGACGGACGAGTTGAGCGAGTGGCTGGTGGCCATTCCGGTCGGTGATTCGGCGACAGGCGTCCCTCGGGACACGGCGCAATCCCTGCAAGATGCACCAAGACACGGCTGAGGGGTACATCGGAGCGAAGGCCGTGCGGTTCCTGCCCGCCCGAACGCACGATCAGGCCGTCGTAGCTCTTCAGGCGATTCTCGCCAACCGCGCTCGATTCGGCTTACCGTCGCCGAGCGGTCCCGCCGCCGGCCGGCGAGGACAATAGCCCGTGCTGGGTGGTTGCTCGCGCCAGCCCGCGTCGGTCGCGTCCCCCGCCAGGGCGATCGGCGCCGTTGCGCGGTTGTGATGGTCGGCGGCGGGAAATCGCGCTGCCCCAAAAAAGCCTTGCAACCTTCGCGCAGGCGCCTATGCTGATGGCTGTCCTGCGGGGTTCGTTCGTCAGATAACGCCGTCGGCGGGTGGCCGTTCGGGGCCGTCGGGGGAGGGTCTGTTCGTCTTGCTCCCGGCCGGACGCGCCGCTGACGAGTATGCCAGCGGGACACACCATTGAGCGTCGCAATCGCGACGTAGCGGGGATCGCGGATTCCGAGCCGTTTGTTTTGCTGGGGAGAAGGATGCTATGCGCACCGGGTACCGTTCCGCTGGAAACTTCGTCGCTGTCGCCGTCGCCATCGGCGTCACCGTGACGTCTTCTGGGCAGAGTTTCACCAACTTCGAAACGCCACACGTTTCCCCCATCGCCCTGTCGCCCGACGGCTCGAAGCTGTTCGTAGCGAACACTGCGGACAATCGGCTCGAGATCTTCGACCTCGCCAGCGGCGCGCCGAGCTACCTTGCGAGCGTGGCGGTCGGACTGGACCCGGTCTCGGTTCGGGCACGCAGCAACGCCGAGGTCTGGGTGGTCAACCATGTTTCCGACAGCATCAGCATCGTCGACGTCGCGACGGCCCACGTCGTGCGGACGCTGGCGACCGACGATGAACCGACCGACGTCGTCTTCGCCAACGGCCGCGCCTTCGTCACCATCTCGCAGCGCAACCAGGTCTGGGTCTATCGCCCGGCCAACCTCGATATTCCTCCGCGGAAGCTCGCCATTGTCGGCGAAGACCCGCGCAGCCTGGCCGTCTCCCCGGACGGCAGCAAGGTCGTCGCCGCCATCTTCGAATCCGGCAACAACACCACCGTTCTCGAACCCAATTCGGTGAACGACCCCTCCGGTCCCTACGGCGGCATGAACCCACCGCCGAACGACGGCTGGGGATTCTGGCCGCCCTTGAACCCCAACAACCCTCCGGCGCCGAAGGAGGGCTACATTGTCAGGAAAGATCCGCAGTCGGGCCTGTGGATGGATGCCAACGGCGCGGACTGGTCGGGCTTCGTCACCTGGGACATGCACGACCACGACCTGGCGGTGATCGACACCAGCTCGCTCGCCGTAAGTTACGTCACCGGGCTGATGAACCTGAACGTCGCGGTCGCCTTCCGCCCGGACGGGCTGGTCACCGTGGTCGGCAGTGACGCAACCAACGAAATCCGCTTTGAGCCGAACCTGACCGGGCGTTTCGTGCACATCCTCGGAGCGGCCGTCAACCTGGCCACGAACCAGAAGACCGTGGTTGATCTCAATCCGCACCTGGCCGACGAGTACGCCAACGGCATCGGCACGATTCCGCCGCAGGAGCGGGCCGAGTCGATCGCCGATCCGCGCGGAATCGTCTGGTGGCCGGATGGATCGCGTGCCTACGTCACCGGGCTGGGCAGCAATAACGTGGTGGTGATCGACAGCGCCGGCAATCGGCTGGCGCGGATCCCCGTGGGTGAGGGACCGACCGGGATCGTGGCCGACCCGGCTCGCAACCAGCTCTACGTCGTCAACAAGTTCGAGGGCAGCCTGTCGGTGCTGAACGCGAGCACCCAGGCCGAAACGGCGCGCGTGTCCTATTTCGATCCGACGCCGCCGGACATCCGCGAGGGTCGCAAGTTTCAGTACGACGCCCACCTGACCAGCGGGCTGGGCATCACCGCCTGCGCCTCGTGCCACATCGACTCGCGCATGGACCAGCTCGCCTGGGACCTGGGCGACCCGTCCGGCGAGCTGAAGGAATTCAACCAGGACTGCCAGACCGAGCTCGGTGCCGACTGTGAAGACTGGCACCCGATGAAGGGCCCGATGACCACCCAGACCCTGCAAGGCATCATCGGCCACGAGCCGTTGCACTGGCGTGCGGATCGCGAAGGCCTTTCCGCCTTCAACCCCGCCTTTGTCGGCCTGCTCGGCCGTGAGCAGCAGCTTTCACCCGAGGAAATGGCGTCCTACGAGGCGTTCATCGCGTCAATTCAATATCAGCCGAACCCCAACCGCACGTTCCAGGACGGGCTGCCGACGCGCGTCATGGGCGGCAACCCGGCCAAGGGTGAATTCATCTACAA
>CAYOHG010000282.1:0-5139 GCA_964403685.1 uncultured Planctomycetales bacterium | reverse complement strand
AGACTGGTCTTCCGCATCCGCGCGCAGGCCAAGCGACCTCATGTCACCGACCGTCACGCACCGGCTGCCGTGGCGCAGATCCTTGCGCCCAGCGGAGCCCAGTCCTGCATCCCCCCGTGCCCTCTCCCCGCTCCTTGGAACTCCTCTCCCCGGGGCAGTCGACGAAATCCGCCGCGTGCCGACTGGCGGCCCGGACGCCTTGTATTCGGCTACGGCGCCGTCGGGCAGTTGGACCCGAACACCACCAGGAGCATCGACAGGTCAATCAGGTTGATGCACCCGTCGTTGTTCAGGTCGACGACCGGGTCGTACCCGGACTGGCCGATGCACGTGCCGAATGCAATTAGCATGCGCGACAGGTCGATCAGGTCGATCACCCGGTTGCCGCTGAAGTCCTCCGGGCAATCGCTGGCGATCAGGTGGAACGCCATGTTCACCGGCTCCGGCGGCGTGTCGCAGTACCACCACGGATTCGTCCAGTTACCATAGTCCCAGCAATCCGGCGGATACGCGCTGAACGAGACGATCTGCCCGAAGGCCGCCTGGTTGAGCGAGACGGGCATGTTCGGCTCGCGCCCCGTGTGCCAGCCCCAGAACATCCCGTTGGTGTACAGGTCGTACGCCGGCAGGTGCCCGGTGTAGGCACGGTCACACTCCGGCGGCAGCCACTCCGACCCCGTCAGGGCCTGGATGCTGAGCCAGTATCGGTAATCGCGCCGCTCCTGAAATCGCCCGGTGAATGCCGGCGGGACGTTATTGCGCGGATCCTTCATCGAGCACAGCAGGCAGCACTGATCCAGCGAGACGCGGTACTCATAGATTTCATGCCCGAGGCAGTCCAATCCGAGCGGGCCGTTGATTGAGACCGCGTCGTGCGGTGCGAAATACACACCCAGCGCCGTCGGTGCGGGATCGCCGGCAATCAGGTCCGGTGGGAAGTTGGGGTTGACGCTGCCGTCATCCGCCCAGTGGAACGTAATCAGCCAGCCGTCGAGCTGGTGCAGCGGGTAGTCCTCGCCCGGCTGATAGCGCGGATCGAAGTAGCTGCCCCACCAGCGGACGTGCAGAATGTCGCGCCCATTGGAGATG
This sequence comes from uncultured Planctomycetales bacterium, assembly GCA_964403685.1. Classification (GTDB taxonomy): domain Bacteria; phylum Planctomycetota; class Phycisphaerae; order UBA1845; family Fen-1342; genus CAYOHG01. The sequence goes on along the minus strand of CAYOHG010000282.1, from coordinate 4,050 downwards.
AAGTCGTCGGCCATCACCGCGTTCGTGTCCAGTACGGGCACATTCGAGGTGATCTCAAAGGCCATCTCCGAAAACGTGCCGTCCGGCCAGACGATCGGCGTCCACCCGCCGACCATGCTGAACGTGTGCGCCGGACTCAGGTGCGTGATGAACGCCCGATCGTGCTCCTGCCAGCGCCACTCGGGCGGGTTCGGCCCGAGGTTCGGCACGCCTTGAATCTCCAGCCAGTAGACCGAGTTCATCACCTGAGGGAACGGCGGGCTCACCACGAACGTGTATTCGTAGATCTTCTCACCGGCGTTGTTGGTATAACCGGTGTCGGTCTCGTTCGTGTTCGCGAACGGTACGTTCCAGGTTTGAACGACCGCTCCGGGGCGACCGCCGCCATCGCGGTAGATGGTTACGTTGAAGTTCATCAGACCATCGCCGCGATCCTCGTTCTCGTAGTTGCCCCACCAGTGGATGTCCGAAACCAGGCCGCCGTAGCACATCCAGTCGTCGGCGAGCTGAATCGGAGTCGTCGCATGCAGACCGGGGTGATTCGGGCTGGGGCCCTGCAACCACTTGAGCGGCTCGCTGCCATCGCTCAACCACAGGTCGGATTCCAGATCAAACCCGCCGCCCGGCGGCTGCGGATCCTGGATCCACTTCGTGCCGGGCTCCGGCGGCGTCACCCTTGAGTACAACTCGAAGCAGGTATCCCAGGAATCCTCCGGCGTGGGCCACCACAGCGGTCCGGCGCTCGTGCAGACCGCGCCGGGCACGGGGGCCAGCGGATCCCAGATAGCGACGGCGTCATCCGGCGCCAGCGAGATCGCGTCGCGCGGCCGCGTCTTCCAGCCCCACGGATACGGTGGCTCACCGGTGTCATACGCCGCCGAGACGCTCAGCCAGTAGATTCCGCCATCGCCCGGCTGATAGAACCAGTTCGACGCCGGCAGCGCACACGAGAAGCGGTAGCAGGCCTCCGGCGGCACTGACCAGTCGCGCGGATCGAAATCCCACCCGACCCACGACCATTCGTACGCGTCGCACCAGTGCTCCCAGATTACCTGGCCCGGATGGCTGAATTCCTGATCCACCCCGGCCGGCACGTCCGTCCAGATCGCCAGGTGGAAGCGGTTGGGCAGCAACGGTGGTGGATTGTGCCCCCAGCCCAGGAACGAACCCCACCAGACCACGTCCGTCACCGGCTGGTCGCTCGAGCAGACCCAGTCGTCCGCCACGATCTGCATGATGCCGTAGTGCGAGAGTTCGTCCCAGCCGTTGATCGCGTCGGGCGGAAGATACGGCTCCGGGCGCTGCACCCACTTGGCCGGCTGCCCGAATGGGCGCAGCAGCTCGAAGCACGTGTCGAACGAGTTGTTTTCATCGGGCCAGTAGAGCGGCGCGCCGGCCATGTACGGCATCCCGGGGGCCGGCGCGGTCGGATTCCAGATTACCACGGCGTCGTCAGGCGCCGGCGAGGTCGGGTCGCGAGGTCGCGTCTTCCATCCCCACGGATTGTCAACCTCACTGGTCTGGTAGATCGCCGCGATGCTGATCCACAAGATGTTGTTGCCCGCCGGCTGAATGTAATGAACCGGCAGATTCTCACAAAGGAACTCGAAGCACGCCTCATACTCGCCAGTGATCGGGTCGTAATCCCACCCGACGAATGTCGCGGTGTAGTTGAAGCACTCGGTCGTCCAGAGAACCGTTCCGGGATGGCTGAACGGGTCAATCGCACCGGCGGGAACATCCGTCCAGATCGCGAAATGGAACCCGATCGGCATGATCGGCGGCAGCGCAGACTCCTGCCAGCCGAGGAACGAACCCCACCAGCGAACGCCGGCGATCGGCGTCGGATCGGTGCAGCGGAAATCGTCCGCCACGATCTGTGCGCTGTTGAAGACGGAAAGCTCGTTCCAGCCGAAGTAGACGTTGTCGGGCTGCCCCGGAATCGGAGGCTGGGCCCACTTGAGAAGCAGTTCGTCCGCCGCGATTGCGGCACGAGCCGTACCGAACAGTGTCAAGGCCGCGACGGCAGCCAGCCGCCAGAATCGTGCGCCGGTTGAGCGCCGCCAGCCCGGATTGCCAGCGGGCGCGCATCCATACGCGCCGGCAGCGCATGCGCGCTCTGCGCATGTCATGTTCTTATCTCCCACGAATGCGCCGCCGACCGTGCGCGCGCCATGACGCACCGCGGCGCCCCCTCGATGCTCGAAATGTGGCGTCAAACTCCCCGCGTATCGTCGCTCAAGACTGCCACAGGCAGCGTTGGCGAGTGGTTACAGAAATGAAGCGCGACCCCCGCCGAGCCGCGTAACAGGCAGCCTATAACTAAAGGATTCCTCAAGTCTGTGCTTTTTGCAAATGTGCGCGAGCAGTTTGCGCCAGGCGGCGCACGGCAGCGCGAATCCGCGCAGGGCGCGGGGCGGGAGGGGACGAAGGAACAAGTGGACGCAGGGACGAAGGGGCGCACGGGAACCCAGCAGGCATGGCCGACGCTTCCGGCGCGCAGGGGTGCTCGGAGCCGCGCGTACCGTCAATCCGAAAAACGACGGCGGTAGGCGCAGAGGTTCAGCCCGTCGCCGTAGAGCAACGGCGCCTCAAAGCCGGCGAGCCGGGCCGGGCGGCCGAGTAGATCGCATCTCGCATGCCGACCTTAAGGGTCGGCATGGCACCCGGCTGCTGGTGGCGTTCTAAGCGGGGCCCCCAGGCGGATCGCCCGTAATCAGCCGCGCCGAGCGGCTCCAGGTGAAGTAATTCCAGGCCCACTGCACCAGCACCAGCACCCGGTTCTGAAATTCGATCAGAAACAACACGTGTAGAAACAGCCACACCAGCCAGGCGAAATACCCGGAAAACCGCCAGCCGTGAATCTCCGCCACTGCCGCCGCGCGGCCGATGGTCGCCATGCTTCCCGGGTCGCGATAGTGAAACGCACGCGGAGCCGGTTTGCCGCTGATGCGCGCCACGAGGACGCGGGCAACATGCGCCCCCTGCTGCATAGCCACCTGCGCCACCCCCGGCAGCGGACGGTCGCCGCTGGACGCAAAGTGGGCCAGATCGCCGATCACAAACACATTCGGCTGGCCGGGCAGGCTGCAATCGGGCTCGACTATGACCCGCCCGGCGCGATCCAGCTTCGCGCCGCAGGCGTCGGCCAAAAGGGCGCCAAGCGGTGAAGCCCGCACCCCCGCCGCCCACAGCACCGTTTCCGCCGCGATCGTCTCACTCGCGTCGCCCCGGCGGATCGTCACCGCGCCGGCGGTGATCTGTGTCACCAGCGCGTTCTTGATGACCGTCACGCCGAGCCGTCGCAGCGAGCGCTCCGCTCTGGCGGACAGCTCCGGCGCGAACGGCGGCAGCACCCGGTCGGTCCCCTCAATCAGCAGCACGCGCGTCGCCGCCGGGTCGATGCGGCGAAACTCGTGCCGCAGTGTGTGCCGCGAAATCTCCGCGAGCGCGCCCGCCAGCTCGACGCCGGTTGCGCCGGCCCCGACGATCACGAACGTCAGCAGCGCCGGCACGCGCCGCGGATCGCGTTCGCGCTCGGCGCGCTCGAAGCTCGTGAGGATGCGCGCCCGGATGGCGGTGGCGTCCTCGATGGTCTTCAACCCCGGCGCCAATGCCGACCAGTGTTCGTTGCCGAAGTAGTTGTGGCTGGCGCCGCTCGCGACGATCAGCGAATCGAACTCAACCCGCCCGCCGTCGGACAGCTTCACGGCGCGCTGCGCGAGATCGAAGCCAACCACCTCGCCCAGCATGACACTGACGTTCCGCTGCCACTTCAGCACCGCCCGCAGCGGCGCCGCGATATTCGCCGGAGACAGCCCGCCGGTCGCAACCTGATACAGCAGCGGCTGGAACAGATGGAAATTGCGGCGGTCGATCAGGCGGATGTCCAGCGGCGCGCGGCGCAACGACCTGGCGGTGTAGAGTCCGCCGAAGCCGCCCCCGACGATGACCACGCGATGCCGGGATTGTGCCGACCAGCCAGGTCCTGCGAGCAGTGAGCGTGCTGTCATGCCGGGGGATTATTCCCGAAACCGCCCCGAGTGGCGC
>CAYOHG010000281.1:0-5157 GCA_964403685.1 uncultured Planctomycetales bacterium | reverse complement strand
GGCTGAGTCCGCCGCACCGGTCGGCATGCCGTTCAGCAGCCATTGACAGGGTTGTCAAGAACGCCCGCAACCGGCCCTGTCGAAAAATTGTCAATATCGCTTCAAATCGATCCACGGCCGTCGGTTGCCGTGTTGACAAGCTGTTAGCCGCGCGTCGGGTCTGCGTCGCGAGCCTTGCGCCGCCCAACCGGAAAACCCAGCGCGCCGGAGGCCGATGTTGACGCCGCGTGCACGCCGCCCGCATGCGGACTGTGCCAGACCGCTGGTCCGACGCGCCATGTCACCACGGCTGGCTGCTGGGCGCTCGGCGTCTGCCTTGCGCATCGAACAGGCTCAGGTCGACGCCCTTGAGTGCCTTGGTCATGTGCACGATCTGGCCGGTGTGAAAGCTGAGATGCTCCACGACGTGAAATACCGCCTGCATCGTGCTCACGTCGTAGCCCTGAATGCTTCGCCGGTGGGACAACGCGTCGGGCGCAAGCTGGCGGATGATCTCGCCGGCGCGGCGCAGCGTGTTCATCAGCGGGGGCAGAATCTCCCCGGCCGGCCGCTGGTCCCGAGCGGCGAATTCCGCCGGTCGGTCGCGCTCGAAAGGCTCGCCGCCGACGCCGCTGACGATCCATTGCCGCACGTTGCCGGTCAGGTGCAGCAGCAGGTTGGCGACGCTGTTGCAATGGTCATTGGCGCGCGACCAGAGTTCGTTCGTGTCGAGCAGCGCGACGCAACGGGTGATCTGGGCGGCATCCTGCTCGATCTTGCGGACGGCGTTCTGACAGAACTCGCTGAGCAGCGCGTCGTGCGACATTTGAATTCTCCCGATCAAGCTACGATCGCCAGCAGAGCATACCCGGATTCGGAAGTTCCTTTGTTCCTATGTCCCTTCGTCCCCGCGTCCCTTCTCCCGATTGACACCCCCCGGCGCCATTCCTATGATCGCGCCGGGTATCGCCTTCCACGGCGCGGTTCAGGTCCGGGAGAAACTGTGGGGCTCGCACGAATCACTCCGCACACGCCGGGGAGGTTGACCGGCTTGCGGCCCGCGGTGAGGTACTTCGGCGTCGTCGGTTCAATCGCGGCGGCATGCCTCGCGCTGGCTGCGCGGGCTGGGGCGCAGGACGAATCGACTGGGCAGCTTCAGCCCGTCGCCGCGGACGCCGCGCCGACTGCGCCCCGCTCAAGTTCGGCGCCAGTTATCCGCGCCAATCAACCGACGGGCCAGGAGCCGGTTGAGCGCCAGGCGCTGGTCGCCGGGCCATACACGTCATCCGCCCCCGCGCCGGAGAGCGTTCTGGCCGAGATTCCGGATCCGGTCGACGCCGAGCGCGCCTTCGAATTGCGCATGGCGCGGCTGAAGACGCTGGTGGCGCCGCAAGACGAGCGCGTTGTGCTTTCCTATCAGCGGACGATCGACAAGGCTCGCGAGTATCTGAAGCTGGCGGAACGCCCCGAGCAGGTGCGGCTGTCGCTGGCGGAGTGCATTCAGCGCGCCTTGGCGAACAACTACACGATTCGCGCCGATGCGTATGCGCCCGCCATCGCGCGCACCCGGCTGGTCGAAGCGGAGGCTGCCTTCGACGCGGTCTTCTTCCTGGACGCGAGCTGGGCCAATACCGATCAGGCCACGGCCATTCAGCTCGCCGCCAACCAGAGCGACACGCGCACCTACAGCGGCGGCTTTCGCGCGCTGCTGCCGACCGGCATGCGCGTGCAGACGTCGCTGGAGCAGTCGCGCTCCTTCACGGATCTGCAATTCGCCACGATCAACCCGGCGTACAGCACGGATTTCATCACGACCTTTTCGCAGCCGCTGCTGCGCGGATTCGGTCTGGATTACAACCGCGCCCCGATCGAGATCGCGCGGCTCGACCTCGAAGCCAGCCGCGAGCAGTTTGCCCGCAGCGTCCGCGATCGGCTCTTCGAGGTCGAGCGGGCGTACTGGGTGCTCTCGCAGGTGCGGCGGCTCGTGCTCGTCACGGCCGAAACCACGGCGCAGAACTACGTCACGTACGAGTACGTCGTCGGCCGGCTCGGGCTGGACGCAACGCCGGTCGAAGTCAACAACTCGCTGTCGCAATGGAAGACCAGCGAGGTAGGGTTTGCCAACGCCGTCAAGGCGGTGCGTGACGCCGAGGACGCGCTCAAGAACCTGCTGAACGAGCCCGAGCTGCTGCTGAGCAAGTCGATCGACATCGTGCCGCAGGAAGTGCCCTTCGTGTCGGCACTGACGCTGGACCAGTTCGCCGAGGTCCGCACCGCGATCGAGCGGCGCAGCGAGATTCACGAGGCCAAGCTGCGCATCGAGCAGTCGCGCATCCGCACGGCCCGCGCCAAGAACGAGACCATGCCCGACCTGAGCGTCAACTTCAGCTACGACGTGGGCGGGCTGGGGCTGTCGGCCGACACCAGCTTCGACAGCCTCACCACCAACCGCTTCCGCTCGTACACCGTGGGCGTGTCCTTCGAAATGCCCATCGGGAACCGCGCCCGCGAGGCTGCCTATCGCCGCTCACGCATGGAAGAGACTCAGGCGATCATCGCCTTGCAGCGCGTCAGCGACGGCGTCGTGCAGGAAGTGAACAACGCCATTCGCGAGATGATCGTCAGCTACGTGACGATCCCGCCTTCGCTGGACGCCGTCATCGCCGCCGAACGCAACCTGCGCTCGCTTCAGGCGCGGGCCGAGAGCATTTCACCGACGTTTCTGCAAACCGAGCTGAATGCCGTTACGCAGGTCGGCAACACCCGCCGCAACCTGCTTCAGGTGATCATCGACTACAACGTCGCGATGGCGCAACTGGAGCGCGCCAAGGGAACGCTGCTGGAATACAACAACGTCGTGCTGAGCGATGCCGCCGGCAACAAGTAACCCCGCGCCGACCCCGGCCGCCCGTACCGTTTCCGCGCGCAGCTTCGCCCGGCTCAGCTCTCCGCTTCCGGCCGTCCTGTTGGCGCTGCTGTGCTTCGCCCCCACGCTGGGCCACGGCTTCAATTACGACGACATCCCGCTGGTGGAGCAGAACCCCCGCATCCGCGCGCTGAGCGAGTTTCGCGACATCTGGCTGAGCGACTGGTGGCGCGCCCCGCAGGGCGCCAGCCAGCCGCTGGCCGATCCCACCCGCGACCTCCTGTATCGCCCGCTGACACTGTTCTCTTTCGCGCTCAACTACGCCGTGCACGGCTTGCGGCCGTTCGGCTATCACCTCGTGAACGTGCTGCTGCATGCGGCGACCTGCTGGCTGGTCTGGCGGCTCACGCGCCGATTGCTCGGGGGCGAGATTGTCGCGGCGATCGCGGCGGCGTGGTTCGCGGTTCACCCCATTCACGCCGAAGCAGTCGCCTCCGTCGTCGGGCGGGCGGAATTGCTGGCGACCTGCCTGGCCCTGCTGGGGTTGGAAGCGCTGCTGGCGCCGCGCGGCGCGCCGGGCCGTACGCGGCTGGCGCTGGCGGCGGCGTGCTTGCTCGCGGCGATGCTGGGGAAAGAGTCGGCGGTGAGCGCACCGCTGATTGGCTGGGTGCTGCTGCGCTGGCAGACCCGGCAACTGCCGCGCACGACGCGCGCCGAAATGGAGCGCGCTGCCTGGCTGCTTGCGCCGCTGGTCGCGTACTTCGTGCTGCGGACGGTGGCGCTGGAAGGCACGCTGATCCGGCAGTCGCCGTACAGCCTGGTATTCAACCCGCTGGTGGATGCCGTCGGCGGGGCACACCTGGCCGGCGTGCTGATGATCTTCGGCCACTACCTGCGGCTGCTGGTCCTGCCCGCCGCGCTGAGCAGCGATTACGGCCTGGGCGTGATCGACCCGCACCACGTCAGCGACCCGATGCTGCCGCTGGGCGCCGCGGGCGCAATCGGGCTGATCGTGGCCCTGAGCGGCTGGGGCCGGCGATCTTCCGGCTGGCGGCTAGCGGCCCTGTTGGCGACGTGTTTTGCGTTGAGCTACGCGCTGATCTCCAACGTTGTATTGACCATCGGTGTGGCGGCGGCGGAGCGGCTGTTCTACTGGCCGTCTGTATTTGCGATCGTGGGCGGCGCGGGTGCGATCGTAGCGCTGGCCCGGCGTCTGGCCGGCGCGGGTGCCGTCGGGCGTTCGCGCATCTGGCCGATGGCGGGGGGGCTGGCGCTGCTGGCGCTGGCCGCCCGCAGCGCGATGCGCGGCAACGACTGGCGCGACGACATTACGCTGTTTCGCACGGACGTGGCCGTCTGGCCGCGTAGCGCGCAGCTCAATTTCGCGCTGGGGCTGCTGCTCGTGCCGGAAATCTACGCCTCGCGTGATCCAACGCAGCACGCAGCCTTGCTCGAAGAGGCAGGAGTATCGCTGGACCGCGCCCTGACGACCTGGCCGCGCTTCCCGGCGGCGCTGCGCACGCGGGGCGAGGTGTATTATCTCGCCGGCGATGCGGGCCGCGCGCAGCAGTTCATTGAGGCAGCGCTGTACCTCGACCCGCGCGATTCGATTGCGCAGCGGATGCTGCTGCGGCTGAAGCCGGCCGGCTCGCAGCCGTCCACGCGGGCGGTCGAGTTGCACGCGGCCGTCGAGCGCGATCCGCAAAACGTCGGCCTGCTGATGCAGCTTGCTCAGGCCCTTATGGATGCGGGCGATCCACCGGCGGCGCTGGCGCCCGCAGCCCATGCCGCCGAACTCGAACCGCGCAACCCCGCCGCGCTGCGGCTTTACGCTCAGGCGCTGATTCTCAATACCCAGACGCAGGCCGCCAGCGAGCTGCTGGGGCGCTTGCTGTACCTGGACCCGTCCGACTGGGAGTCACATGCCAACCTGAGTTCTCTGCTGGCCGAGCAGGACCCGGCGGCATCGCTGGCGCACGCGCAGTCGGCTGCCCGGCTGCGCCCGGATGATCTGCGGGTGCGCGTTAACCTCGCGGAAGCGCTCGCCCAGAATGGACACGAAGCCGCCGCGTTGAACGAGCTGCTGCGCGTCGAGCGCGACCTGCCGGCGGGGCACCCGTTCACGGCGGCGATCCGCGGTCGGATCGAGGAGCTGCGCCGGCGGTTGCCGTGACTGCCGCGGCGCCCGCGTGCCGCCCGACGTGCTGGTTCCCTGGTGCTCCCGAGTCAAGAGGGGGGACTGAAGGGGCTGTACGGTCCCATCGACTGCGCGCGGAGGTTCAATCCCGGGCCGCAGGCGGCTCGGACGGTTG
>CAYOHG010000280.1:0-5172 GCA_964403685.1 uncultured Planctomycetales bacterium | reverse complement strand
GCTGGTCGATCCAGTTATAGACCTGCAGCGGAATGACCGTGAACACGCTGTGCAGGCAGGCCGAAAGCCAGGACAGCGGGTCGCTGGCGGTCCCATCCATGACGGCCTGCTCGCCGGGCAGGCGGGTCACCAGGATCGGAACACCCAGCATGATCAGCGGAGCCGTTTCGCCGATGGCGCGCGAAAGCGAGAGGATCACCCCGGTCATGATGCCCGGCAGCGCCGCCGGCAGCACGTGCGTGGCGATTGTCTGCCAGCGAGTGGCGCCCAGCGCATAAGCGGCCTGGCGGATCGAGCTGGGCACCGCCGCGATCGCCTCGCGGGCGGCGATGATGATCACCGGCAACACCAGCAGGGTGAGCGTCAGCGCGGCGGAGAGAATGCTGCGGTCGAATCGCATCCAGCGGACGAACAGCACCAGCCCGAGCATCCCGAAAACGATTGACGGCACCCCGGCCAGGTTTTCGATGTTCAGACTGATGAAGCGCGTGAAGCGATTGCGCGCGGCGTATTCCTCCAGGTAGATCGCGGCCCCGATGCCGAGCGGGATCGACAATGCGGCCGTCAGCCCCATGACCCACAGCGTTCCGACCAGTGCCACCTTCAGCCCGGACTCGAGTGGCTCAAGCGTGGACGGCAGATTTCGCAGGAATTTCCAGGTCAGCAGGCTGCCGCCCTGGTAGAAGACCTGCGCCAGCAGCGCGGCCAGAACGAGCAGCGCCACGCACGCCAGCACGACGCACAACCCGACGAAGAGCGTGCCCAGCCAACGGCGCAACGCCAGCCGCGGGGCGAACTCGCCGCGAATCCGCGAGACGGTTGCACCGGCGCTGGGGTTCGCGCTCATTCGTAGGCCTCACGGTAGCGTGCCAGGATGCGCTGCGCGAGCAGATTCACCACCAGCGTCATGAAGAACAGGGCCAGCCCGACCGCGAAAACCGTGCGGTATTCCAGCGACCCCGGCGGAGTGTCGCCCTTGCTGATCTGAACCATGTACCCGGTCATCGTCTGGATGCTCTCCAGCGGATTGAGCGTCAGCTTGGGCGTCATACCGGCGGCGATCGTCACGGCCATCGTCTCACCGATCGCGCGGGCCAGCGCCAGCAGCACCGCCGCAATCACGCCTGACAGCGCCGCCGGCAGCACCACGCGAAGCGAGACCTCCAGCCGCGTGGCGGCCAGCGCGAACGCGCCCTCGCGCAACGCCGTCGGTACCGCCTGAAGGGCGTCATCGCAAATAGAGGCAATCGTGGGAATGGTCATGATGCCGACCACGATCGCCGCCGAGGCCGCGTTGAACTGCTCGGTGTCCGCAAAGACCGGGCGCAGCACGTACGGCGTGATGAACGTCAGCGCGAAGTAGCCGTAGACGACCGTCGGGATTCCCGCCAGCACTTCCAGCACGGGCTTGAACATCGCCCGCACCAGCGGCCGCGCGTACTCACTGAGGAAGATCGCGGTCGCCAGTCCGATGGGCAACGCCACCAGCAGGCCGCCGGCCGCAACCTGAAGCGTTCCTACAACCAACGGCAACACGCCGAAGCGCTGGGACTGGATCGGCTCCCAGACGGTCCCGAACAAGAACGCAAGCGGCGAGACCTCGCGGAAAAACGAGATCGATTCCTGGAAGAGCACCCAGACGATGCCGAGCGTGATCAAGACCGAGATCAGCGCGCAGATCAGCAGGATGCCCTGGATCGAACCTTCGCCGGCCTTGCGGAGAGCTCGCATCGATTCAGCGGACCTCTGGCCGAGCGGCGCGATACGCCGCCGAGCGACTTACGGGTGCTCCGGCGCTGCGGCGCCCAGGTACCACTGTTCGAGCGACTTGCCGGCGGCATGGCCGTCGGGAAAGACGGTCCCGGCGACACCCTCGCGCAGCCGGCGCAGCGACTCTTCGTAGAGCGCCGGGCTGAGCGACACGTAATTGACGCGCTTGTGCTCAACGATCTTCGGCGCGTTGGCAAAGAGGAACTCGAGGAAGCCGCGAACCTCAGCGCGCTGCGCGGCCGGGGTGCTCACGTACAGGAACAGCGGACGCGAAAGCGGGTGATACGCGCCCGAGCGAATCGTCTCGAGGCTCGGGGCGATCGGCTTGCCGTCGCCGTTGTCGACCGCCAGCAGTTTGATCTTTGCCTTGTTCGCCTCGTAGTAGGAGTACCCGAAATACCCCAGCGCGCCGCGGTCGCCGGCGATGCCCTGCACGAGGATGTTGTCGCTCTCGTTGGCGGTGTAGTCGGCCCGACACCTCTCCTTGACCAGCACGGTTTCAACGAAGAAATCGTATGTGCCGCTGTCGGTCCCGGGACCGTACAGCTTGAGCGGCAGGTCGGGAAAGCCCGCCCGGATGTCCTTCCAGTTCGTGACGGGCGAGTTCGCGGACCAGATGCGCTTCAGCTCCTCAAGCGTGAGCTGCTCGCAGAACTTGTTGGCCGGGTTCACGACGATCGCGATTCCGTCGAGTGCGATCGGCAGCTCGATGAATTCGATCCCGCGCTCCTTGGCCATCGTCAGCTCGCTGGATTTGATCGGCCGGGAGGCGTTGCTGATGTCCGTTCGCAGGTCGGGCTGCGACTCCAGGAATCTCTTGAACCCGCCGCCCGTGCCGGACACACCGACGGTGATGCTGACGCCGGCGTTCTTGGCGCGGTAGAGCTCCTCGGCGGCGAACATGATCGGTGCAACGGTGCTGGAACCGTCCACTCGAATGGTCCGGGATGCGCCCTGCTGGGCGGCTAAGGTTGCGGCGATTCCGACGAGAGCGAACGCGGCCAAGCCCGACCCGCACACCCTGCGCAACATGTTGAGTGCCTCCGAAAGCGCCTCGCGCTCGATCCGGCGGAGAGGCCCGCCCCCGCAACCACGGCGGCCCAGGCATCTTGCGCGCAGCTCAGGTTGGTGAATAGCGGCGTATTGTTAACGCAGCATTAAGGCGGCGGCGCCATACGGCTACGCCCGCCCCAGCGGGAGAGTGAGGCACACCCGGGTTCCCTTTCCCGGCACGCTTTCGAGGTGGACGTTTCCTTTCAGTGCCTCGACCGCGTTGCGGACGATCGCCAGCCCCAGCCCGCTGCCGCGCTGCGGACCCGAGCGCCCCCGATCAACCTGGTAGAAACGCTCGAAGACCCGCTGCTGGTCTTCCGCCGGGATGCCGCAGCCGTTGTCGGCGACCTCGATCTCGATCGCCTTCGGCGCCCGCCGGGCCAGTACCGACACGCGCCCGCCGGCGTCGACGAACTTGATCGCGTTGTCCACCAGATTGTCCAGCGCCAGTCGCAGCAGAGACGGACTGGTGGATACCTCGCTCGGCACCGCCGGTTCGACCGACGCATCCCAGTGCAGCCCTTTCCGGCTGACGCGCTCCTGAAAGTGCGCGGTCAGTTCCGCGAACAACTCGCGCAACGCGACGGGCTGCGCCTCAAACTGCCGCGCGGAGGTTTCAACGCGCCCGAGATCAAGCAGGTCCTGCGCCAGGGCCTCGAGCCGGGCGCTCTGACGGTCGACGATGTCCACGAACCGCCGGGCCATGTCCGACTCGGCGCCCAGGTCGAGTCCCTGCAACGTCTCCACCGCGGCCCGAATGGTCGAGACCGGCGTGCGCAGTTCGTGCGACGCGTTCGCGACGAAGTCGGTCCGGACCTGAATCGCGCGGTTCAGCTCGGTCACGTCAGTCAGCACGACCATGCGACCGCGAACGTCCCCGGCTCCGCCGCCGTCGCTTTCGGGCAGTACGATCTCGGAGCAATGGGCCAGCAGCGTGCGTTCGCCGCGGGCGTGCTCGACCTGAATGCGCGCCTCCCACTCCCCGCCGGTTTCACCAGCCGCCGCGTCACCCGCGCGGCGCGCGCCGGGCAGCAGCATTTGCTGCACATCCAGGTGGGGGATGCAGCGTTCCAGCGCCAGTCCCGGGTAGCGGGCCGGGTCGCTCGAAACCGCCAGGTGCAGCAGATCGATCGCCGCGGGATTGATCAGCGCGATGTTCCCGGACGCGTCGGCCACGATCACGCCTTCGCGCAATTGCGGCAGCAGCGCCGCGACCATCCGGCTGTGGCGGTCGGCCAGGTCGGCCTGGCGTGAAATGCGCCGGCGCGCCGCCAGCAGCGCCTCGTTCATCCGGGCCAGCTCGGGCGCGCCGCGCTCGTCGACGGTCGCGTCCGGCTCGCCGCGGGAGATGATCTCGGCTCCGCGTGCGATGCCGGCCTGGAGACGGCGAAGCCGGCGGGATTGCTGCGCGCTCAGGATACCAATGGTGCCCAGCGCGATTCCGCCGACGCCGGAAACCAGCCGTATCCAGTTCCATCCGTTCTGCTGCAACCCGCCGGTGATTTCCAGGACCCAGATCGTTACCAGGGCTGCGGCACTCAGAACCACGAGGGCGGTCGTCAGCAGCGGTCGCCAGGTGGCGGTGCGGTGGGGCATGTTGGGTTCAGGTCTGCGAGTAGTCGACGTGTGGCTCGCGGAAAGCGTAGCCCACGCCGCGGACGGTCTGGATCCACCCCGCGGCGGAGCTGAGTTTGCGGCGCAGAGCGGCAATGTGCACATCCATCGTGCGATTCGTAACCGCTACACCGGTTCCCAGGACCATGTCGATGAGCTGGTCCCGATCGAGCACGCGCCCGCGCGCCCCCATCAGTGCCGCAAGCACGCGGAACTCGGTGGCGGTCAGCACCACCGGGGTTCCGTCGACGGTGATTTCATGCCGCGAGCGGTCCAGCCGGACCGGTCCCCCGACCACAACTTCTCCCTGCTGGTCGGCGGCGGCCTTTCGGCGGAGCACGGCCTGAACACGGGCCACGAGCAACTTCATCGAGATCGGCTTGCGGATATAGTCGTCGGCGCCCAGGGCGAAGCCAACCAATTCGTCGCTCTCCTCGCCCTTGGCGGTGAGCATGATGATGGGCACAGCGGCGGTCCGCGGATCCCGCCGCAGGCGCATGGCGACGTCGTCACCGGAGATGCCCGGCAACATGCGATCCAGGACGATCAGCACCGGGGGCTCGCGCTGCGCGTCGGCCAGGCCGGCATTTCCGTCGGGCTGCCTTCGGCAGCGAAACCCTTCGCGCTCAAGGTGATAGGAGATCAGGTCCGCCAGGTCGAGCTCGTCCTCAACAATCAGGATGGAGGGCTTGGTTTTCATACCGGTTTCCCGACTCCGCGGGTGCGAGCCAGCGA
>CAYOHG010000279.1:0-5188 GCA_964403685.1 uncultured Planctomycetales bacterium | reverse complement strand
CGGCGGATCGTCGCCGTCGGAGCCGCGCAGGTAGCGCGAGCCGCTGATGATGTCGGCATCGTCGCGGCGAGCCTCGGCCAGGAACGCGGGGATGAGCGCCGGTTCGTGCTGCTCGTCGCAGTCGAGCGAAAGCACCCAGTCGTAGCCCCGCCGCGCAGCAAAGCCGAAGGCGTCGATCAGGCTCTGCCCGTAGCCGCGGTTTTCCGGGTGTGTGATGACCTGGATGCCCGCTTCGCGGCGCAGGGCCGCGGCGGTCCCGTCGGTCGAGCCGTCATTGACCACCAGCACGTCGTGGTGGAACCGGCGGACCGCTTGGAGCACGTGCGGGACGTAGCGCTCCTCATTGAATACTGGGATAGCGATCAGGCAGCGCATCGCTGGCTCTCCTGCGGGAAATCGCCGATCGGCCCGCTGGAGTATAACGAGGCTTCGCGGCACGTCCGGCCGCTGGAGTCAACCCACGTCGCGCAGGCCGCCCAGGGCGAGCACGTCGGCGACGATGGTGTCCGCGGCGTGTGGGCGGGCCAGTCTGGCCGCGGCTTCGCCGAGCTGCCGGCAGCGCTGCGGCTGGTCGAGCAGGGCACGAACGCGATACGCCAGCATGCGCGGGTTGTTGACCTTGATGGCGGCGCCGTTTTCGAGCAGGAAATCGCTGTTGCGCGACTCCTGGCCGGGGATCGGATTGACCACCACCAGCGGCAGGTGACAGGCCAGGGCTTCGGACGTGCTCAGGCCGCCGGGCTTGGTCACCACCAGGTCTGCGGCGCGCATCCACTCGTGCATGCGGTCGGTGTAGCCGATCACGCGGGCGGCCCGCCCGGCCTGCTGCGCGAGCGTCTCCAGCCGTGTCCGCAGCGCTTCATTGCGCCCGCAGACGACGACCGGCTGCACCTCCGTCGGCAGTGTCAACAGCTCGCGCAGATACCGTTCGGCCGGCCCGACGCCGAAGCCGCCGCACAGCAGCAGCACGACTCGGCCATCCGGCGCGAGGCCGCAGGCCGCCCGGGCCCGCGGCTGGTCCAGCGGCGACCGAAACGCGGCGCGGATGGGAATCCCGGTGACGCGGACGCATTCGGGCGCGACGCCCCAGGTCGCCAGGTACGCCTTGCCTTCCTCGGTGGCGGTGTAATAGCGCTCGGTGGGCGGTTGCACCCACAGGCGGTGCGTGTCGAAATCCGTCGTAATGGTCACCTGCGGGACAGCCAGCCGCGCGCGCCGCCGCTGGCGTGCGATGGTCTCGGCCGGCAGGAAGTGCGTGTTCACGATCAGTCGCGGGTTGCGCCGCAGGACGTGTCGCAGGGCGCGGCCGGTGTTGAGATCCTGGAATCCGGCCCGCAGGCCGTCCCGGATGCGCCAGTTGCCGCGATCCGTGGCTTCGTAGAGCCAGCCCATCGCGTTGGGTGCGTGGTTGACCAGTCCGAGATAGCCCTGTGCGTAGAGAGTCCGAAAGAAGACGTTGGTGCTTTGCAGCACATCGTGCACTGCGACGGGGATGTCCGGGGCCAGCCGACCGAAGGATTCGTGCAGCGCCCAGGCGGCGACGGTGTGTCCGGCGCCGGCCGACGCCGTCAGGATCAGGATCGGTCGCGCGTCGCTCATGCCTGCGGTCCGCTGCCCGTTTCCGGTGGCGCCGCGTCGCGCGAGCGACGCTCCGTTCGCCGGCGGGCGCGCGCGCCAAGCTGCGGCAGGCATTCTATCGCGCCGCGCAACGTCAGCGGCACGCCCGGCTGCGGCGAGCAGACCAGATCGCAACCGGCGGGCAGCCGCCGCCAGCAGTGTCGGAACGCCTCGCGCAACACGCGCTTCTGCCGGTTGCGCTGCACCGCGCCGCCGTGACGCCGCGAAACGATCAGACCGAAGCGCGGCCGATCAAGCCCATTCGGATGAAGCCACACGACCAGCGTGCCGTTGGCACAGCGGACACCCCGGCGCAGGACGCGCTCAAAATCCGCCTTGCGCAACAGACGCAGCCCGCGCGGAAAGGCGCGCGATTCCGCGTTGGGGCGCTCAGCGCTCATGGCCATTGGAGGCGGGACGGAAGAGGCCAACGCTGGCGGTGTGGCCGTGCAGAAAGTTGCGCTGCCCGACCGGGCCGATCTCTCCGGCGCAGAAGAACCCGGCCAGCGGCGCATGACATAGGTCGTGAATAGCCCGGGCATCGTGCGACTCGTCGGGGAACAGCCGCGTCCCCCGGCCGTTGCAACTGAACAGCAGCGCGCCGGCGGCGGGATTCGCCGCCGCGGCGCTAAGCAGCGACCGCAGGTCCTCCGTGGCGGTTTCCCCGTCGCGCACATGGAACTGCACCGTCTGGCCGGTGCGCACGTAGTCGTTGACGGCCAGGGCCTTGGTGTTGGGGTCGAAGCCGATCGGGTTGCGGATCAGGAAATCGCCGCGTGAGAAGCTGGGCTGATACTCATTGATGACCCGCCCCAGCAGCAGTCCGCCGGTGCGGGCCAGCGAGAGGTCTTTCTGGGGACACTGGTCGAGCACGTCGGTGACGACGTCCATGGTTGGCTTGCCGCCGAGCTGGTAGATGACGTTCTGCTCGGCCCGCGTGATCACGTAGTGGCGCCCGATCGGGCGGCAGCCCTGCGAGACGACCGTATCGATCTGGATGTCGCCGGACAGCGCCAGTCCCGCCAGCCCGTGCCGCAGGATGTGCCCGTCGAACACGAGCGCGTTCTCCCCGGCCCGCTTTCCGCCGGAAGACAGTCCGCCGATCGCCGGCCGGCTCGGGAAAGCGGATTCGAGCTGGTCGAGGAATTCCAGCAGGCGCTGCCCCAGCGTGTACGGGTCACCCAGCAGGATGAAGTACGGCCGCTGGGCGGGCTCGACGTTGAGATGCTCCTGTAGAGCCGCGGGCTCGCGCAGGCGCTCGATGTCCTCGTACGACAGGTGAAAGCTCGTCAGGCGCACGTCCGGCAGCCGGGCCGCCCAGAGCGTCAGCGCGGCCTGTCCTTCGTACTCCGTGTCGTGCGCGATGACCGAATCGGCACTGCTGCCCAAAAAGACGCGCGGCTGCAATCCGTCGTGGATCGTGGGAACGATCGCGCTCAACTCGTCGATGTATTCGCTGCTGCAAAACAGCAGGCAGAGGTCGGCGGTCGGCGCGCCCAACTCATGCCGCACCCGCGCAACCAGCTCGTCGCCGGTTTCGGACCGGCCCACCACGTCGCTGACCGCCACGGCGATTTTCATGGGCGAATCACCCGCCTGCCTCCGTAATGCATTGTACTGCTGAGATGGGCCGTTGTCGCAGCCGGAGCGCGCTAGCCGTGCGGCGTGGCGCGGGCGGAAACGCCCAGCCCTGGCGTGTCGCCGGCGGTGAGCCGCGAGCCGTTGCGGCGGATGCCGGTGAACGGATCGTCGGCCAGCAGCAGCGCGCCATCGAGATCAGCCCAGTCCACCCGTGACGCGATCGCCAGGGCCGGCGCGATCGCCAGGCTGCTCGAGACGAAGCAGCCCAGCATCGTTCGCAGCCCCAGCGCCCGCGCCAGCACGATCGCGCGCAGCGCCTCGCGGATTCCGCCGCATTTGGTCAGCTTGATGTTCACGCCGTCGAACAGCCCGGCCAGGCGCGGCACGTCGGCGGGCCGCTCGCAGCTTTCGTCCGCAAAAAACGGCGCCGCCAGCAGGCCGCGCAGCGTGGGCATCGCCTTTTCATGCTCGCGCCTCAGCGGCTGCTCGATCAGGGTTGGCTCAAAGCGCGCCAGCGACGGCAGCGCCCGCCGCGCTTCCGCGGGCGTCCAGGCGGCATTGGCATCGAGCAGCAGCGGGCCGGCGAAGCGGTCGCGGATCCGACCGAGTGTTTCGAGGTCGTGCGGCGTGCCGATCTTCACTTTGAACGCGTCGAAGCCGGCCGCCAGGGCTTCATCCAGCTTGGCGCTCGTTTCACTCGGCTCGGCGACTCCGAGCGTGAAGGTCGTCCGCACGACCGGGCGCGGCAGGCCCAGCAGCCTCCAGGCCGGCAGGCCGGTGCGCCGTCCGACCCAGTCGTGCAGGGCGGCATCGATGCCGGCGAGCGCGGCGCGTTGCCCGTCGAGTGTGCCGATCAGCCGCTGAATGATCTCTTCGATCTCGAAGGGGTCGTCGCCGGGCAGCGTCGCCACCGCCGAGAGGGCCGCCTCGGAGCTTTCGAGCGTTTGCCCGTAGAGTTTCGACGGCACGACTTCGCCGCGGCCGATCAGGCCGTCGTGCTCCAGCTCGACGATCAGGGTCTGCTTCTCGTCGATGCCGCCCTGCGACGTGGCGAAACGATGGCGCGGCCGCAGCGTCTGGCGCGTCCACGACAGTTTCATGGGCGAACCTCGCCGGCCAGGTCGTCATCCTGGGCGACGACGTCTTCGAGCGCGGACAGGCTGACGACCGCGCCGCGCTCGACGAACACGCGGCGGCGATTGACGCGGCGCGTGCCCTGGCGTTCGAGCTGCGCGGCCTGGTTGATGTATTCTTCCTTGGAGGCGTGCCCGTCGCTGCGATCGTGCACATCGGCGTCGTTCAGCCAGTATCCGGATGCGACCACGCGCTCGAGCGTGCCGATGTAGATCATCGTCGCGGCGGTGTCGAGCACGACGCGCCGCCCGCAATAGACCGTTCCGCTTTGTTCGTCCATGTCGGCCTCACCGGCGCGGCCGGCGGAAACCCGCGTTCCCGGCCGGCGGCACGCGTATCATTGTACGGTAGCGGCGCCGCGGCCTGCGCCGCCTGCGACGGTGACCCATGGCGATTCAGCACGACCACGCCATCGTCCTACGACTGACGGATTATTCGGAAAGCTCTCAGATTCTGACCGCCTTCGGCCGCGGCCGCGGACAACTGCGACTCATCGCCAAGGGCGCCCGGCGCGGCACGAAGACGCGCTTCATGCCCGGGCTGGACTTGCTCGAACGCATTGAGCTGTCGTTCGTCGCACCGCGCGGCGAAAGCGACCTGGGCACGCTGACCGAGTGGGTTCAGCGCGACGGGTATCAGGGGCTGCGCCGGGCGCGCCGGCCGTTGTATGCAGCGCTGTTCGCCAGCCAGGCGGTGGTCGCGTGCAGCGAGCCGCTCGACCCGCACCCGGCCGTGTTCGATGAACTGCGAATGCTGCTGGAATCGCTGGACGCCGGCGATCCGCCCGGCGGCGGCTTCGAACCGCTGGCTCGTTTCGCCGCGGCGCTGCTGCACGAGATCGGATACGCGCCCAACC